>JBMOIA010000030.1:0-11045 GCA_049317565.1 Terrimicrobiaceae bacterium
TCAAGGACTATGGAGGAATGTGGGCGGAGGTTCGGCTTTGGCTTTGCAGGCATGGGTGGATTCGGATTGAAAAACGGGTCATGAGTATCCTGTGCGCGGAGCGGGGTGGTAAAGGGAATTCCTGTCCGGAAACTGGTAAAAATCCGGGGACGGTTTGCTTGACCTCTTTCTGGCGATTCGATAATCCGCACATCGCCGCGCGGCGTGTTTTGCGCGGTTTACACAAGCCCATGAAAAATCTCAGTTTTGCCCGCCCCTTTTCAAAGTTATTCACAATTTCTCTTCTCCTTGCCGCCACGATGGTTTCGGTAGTTGCGCAAGGACCGGACACGCCGGGGCCCATTATCAAAGACATCGTCGTCGAAACGGTCGGGGCTCCCGGCATCTCGAAGGACCGCGTTCTTGCCAACCTCGCGACTAAAGTCGGCGATCCCTACAGCGAGCAAACCGCCGAGCAGGATGTCCGCGCGCTCTACGCGACCGGCGGCGTTTCGAATGTTCGCTTGTTTGCGGAGCCCTACGGCGACGGCGTTCGTGTGACCGTGCTCCTGCAGGGTCGGCCCGTGGTTGAGGAAGTGATCATCGAGGGAGCCTCTGCCATTCCGCTCAGCCGGGTGCGCAAGGATGTGAAGGTGAAGCCCGGCGATGTCGTCAATGAGGAGAAGATCGAGGCCGACCGCCAGAAGATTCTCGAGCTTTATGAAGACCGGAACTACGCGGAGGTGGATGTCCAATACCGCGTTCAGGAAATTCCCGGCCGCAACCGCGCCCGCGTGATCTATGCCATCACCGAGGGCCCGCGCCTCGTCGTGAAGAAGATCGTTTTTGTCGGTAACGATTCGGTTCTCGCGAAAGACATCCGCGCGGTGATGAAAACCAAGCCGCTCGATATCCTGACATTCTTCAACAAAAGCGGCCGCCTCACTCCGGCTCAGCTCGAGGAAGACCGCGCCGCCATCCGCACGCTCTACCAGAATCGCGGATTCGCCGATGTCGATGTCGCGGAAATCCAGACCCAGCCACTCGGCAAGGACGGTGTGGAGTTGCTCATCACGATTGTCGAGGGAACGCAATACCGCGTGAACTCCGTCAAGCTCGAGGGCGTCAATATCGTCCCCGAAGGCGAAGTGCTCGCGAAACTCCAGATGGGCAACGGTCAGCTTTTCACGCCGAAGGGAATGGGCGATGACATGAAAGCAATCCGCGATTTCTATGGAAGCCGCGGCTATGTGGACATGTTGGCGGTGCCCGAGGTATTGCCAGCCGGTCCCGGCGCTGTGGATCTCACCTACCGGATCGATGAAGGAGTCCAGTCCTACATCAACCTCGTCAATATCCAGGGCAACACGCGAACGCAGGACCGCGTGATCCGTCGCGAGCTCGCCGTGAAACCCGGCGAGGTCTACGACACCACGCTCGTCGATGTCAGCAAGAAGCGGCTGGAGAATTTGAACTACTTCGAGCGCGTGGAAACCCAGCCGACCGACACTGTCGTTCCGGGCCGCAAGGATCTCAATGTGATTGTCGAGGAGAAGCGCACCGGTTCATTCAACTTCGGCGCGGGCTTCAGCACGATCGACAGCTTGATCGGCTTCGCCGAACTGCAGCAGTCGAATTTCGACATCCTCAACTGGCCGAATTTCACCGGCGCCGGCCAACGGTTCCGCGCCCGCGCCCAATACGGTATCCTCCGCAGCGACTTCGTGGTTTCGCTCACCGAGCCGTGGTTCCTTGGATATAAACTCTCCGCGGGTGTCGAGGCCTACTACCGCAATGCGGACTTCCTTTCCGCGGTCTATGCCCAGGAAAACATGGGTGTCGCTCTGCAAACCCGCCAGCAGGTGTGGCGCGCGCTTTCCGCGCGGACCGAATACCGCATCGAGTCGATTCGCATCTACGATGTCGGTGACAATGTCGATCCGCTTGGCAACTCGATCTTCGGCGGGTTCTCCGGCGGCGGGGGAGTCGGTCCTGTCATTCAAGACTCCGCTGGCAGCTACCTGAAGAGCGCCCTCACCGGGTCGCTTGTTTGGGACACCCGCGACAGCCTATTCCTTACCCGCAAGGGCGAGTTGCTGGAGTTCACCGGCTTCCTGAGTGGTGGCTTCCTCGGCGGCGATGTGCAGGACTACGGCCTTTCGATGGAGGGTTCGAAATACTTCTCGTTGCCATGGGATTTGATCTTCCTCGCGAAGGGACAGCTCGCCGTGGTCAACGGCTGGGGTAGCGACCAGTCCTCCTCCGATGCCGGCTACGGCAATGGCGTGCCGATTTTCGACCGCCTCTACCTCGGTGGTGCGAACAACCTCCGCGGTTTCAATTTCCGCGAGGTCGGTCCGGTGGATGAGTTCGACAACCCGATCGGCGGCAACTCGCTCGGCTATCTGACTCTCGAAGTCACTTTCCCGATCATCTCGCGCGTGCGCGGTGCGTTCTTCTCCGATGCAGGCTTCGTGAATCCCGGTGCCTACGATTTCGGAACGGCCAATTACAATATGGACGTCGGTTTTGGTCTGCGCCTCGACCTGCCCATCGGTCCCATTCGCGTGGATTACGGTATCCCGATCGTTTACGACGACTGGAACGGCCCGCCCGGGAAGTTCAACTTCAACATCGGCTACCAGTTCTAAGGAGACCTCGCGCCGCTTTCAGCGGGCGCCTCCCGGGTTCCGGCTTTACAGGCCGGGGCCGTGCGGGTCTTATTCGCGGTTCGCTTTTGATGAAAAACACGATCGGCATTGGATTGGCGGGGTTCGGGACCGTGGGTGCCGGCGTTTATGCGAACCTTTTGAAAAACGGGGCGCTGCTGGAGCAGCGGACCGGGGTGCGATTCGAGGTGCGGCGGATTGCCGTGCGCGACCTGGCGAAGAAGCGCGATGTGGAGGCGCCGGCGGGTATTTTCAGCACGGACCCCGCGGCGATGTTGTCGGATCCCGATATCGATGTGGTGGTGGAATTGATGGGCGGCATCGATCTGGCACTGGATTTCGTGCGGAAGGCGATCGCGGCGGGGAAGGTGGTCGTGACGGGGAACAAGGCGTTGCTGGCCGAGCACGGGGCGGAAATT
Source organism: Terrimicrobiaceae bacterium (assembly GCA_049317565.1). Classification (GTDB taxonomy): domain Bacteria; phylum Verrucomicrobiota; class Verrucomicrobiia; order Chthoniobacterales; family Terrimicrobiaceae; genus UBA967. The sequence goes on from JBMOIA010000030.1 coordinate 3,068, forward strand.
TTCGAACTGGCCGAGCGTCAGCGTGTGCCGGTGTTTTACGAGGCGGCGGTGGCCGGCGGCATCCCGATCATCAAATCGGTGCGCGAGGCGTTTGTGGGAAACCGCTTCGAGGCGATCCACGGGATCCTGAACGGGACGAGCAACTACATCCTCACGCGCATGGCGGAGGACGGCCTGGACTTCGCGCCGGCGCTCGCGGAGGCGCAGAAACTCGGGTATGCCGAAGCTGACCCCGCGCTGGATGTGAACGGCTGGGACGCGGCGCACAAGGCGATCATCCTGGCCTCGCTTGCGTATGGGTTCTGGGTGAGTCCGAAGGATGTGCTGGTCGGCGGCATCGAAAAAATCACAGCGGCTGATATCCGGTTCGCCTCGGAACTCGGTTACAGCATCAAGCTTCTGGCATCCATCAAGGCCGGCGAGACCGGTGACATCGAGGTGCGCGTCGTTCCCACGCTGGTGCCGAAGTCGCATGTGCTGGCTTCCGTGAACGGCGTGTTCAACGCCGTGGCGGTGCGGGGCGATGTGGTGGGCGATGCGTTGTTCTACGGGCGCGGTGCGGGGCGGAACCCAACCTCGAGTTCGGTCCTCGGCGATTTGGCGGAGGCGGCGTCGTTTTTGCAATCCCCGCGCGGTTCGGTGGGATTCACCCCGCACGGTCTCTATGGACGCTGCAAGCCGGTGGGCGAATCCGTTTCAAAATACTACTTGCGGCTCGGGGTCGAGGACCGGCCGGGCGTTCTGGCGCAGATCGCCGGGGCGTTGGGTGCGGCCGGGATCGGGATCCTCTCGGTCATCCAACCCGAGGGGCAGATCGGCGACGCGGTGCCGCTGGTGTTGACGCTGCACGATGCGGCGCTGGGGCCAATGCGGGAAACGCTCGGGCGCATCGCGGCGCTGCCGTGCGTGAAATCCGAGCCGTTGCTGCTCCACATGGAGTCGTTTTCGTGATCGCCCCGTTGCACGACAGAGGCGTGATCAGTCGCTACCGGGAATTTCTGCCGGTGGGTCCCGCGACGCCGGTGGTTTCGCTCAACGAGGGTTCGACGCCGCTGATCCATTCGCCGCGGCTGAGCGCGAAGGCCGGCGCGGAGGTTTTTTTGAAATTCGAGGGACTGAATCCCACGGGTTCGTTCAAGGACCGCGGGATGACGGTGGCGATTTCCAAGGCCGTGGAGCGCGGGGCGGAGACCGTCATTTGCGCCTCGACCGGCAACACCAGCGCGGCGGCCGCGGCTTACGCCGCGCGGGCGGGGATCAAGTGCGTGGTGATTTTGCCTGCCGGAAAAATTGCGATCGGCAAGCTGGCGCAGGCCTATGTTTACGGCGCGAAGGTCGTGGCGATCCGGGGCAATTTTGACGACGCGCTGCGCATCGTGCGGGAATTTGGCGGCGTGGACGGCGTGGCGATCGTGAATTCGATCAACCCCGACCGCATCGAGGGGCAGAAGACCGCGGCATTCGAAATCATCGAGGAACTCGGCGATGCCCCGGACATCCATATTCTACCGGTGGGGAACGCCGGGAACATCACGGCTTATTGGAAGGGCTACCGGGAATTCCACGACAAGGGCCGCGCCACGCGTCTGCCGAAAATGACCGGGTTTCAAGCGGCGGGGTCGGCTCCGATTTTCCGCGGCCATCCTGTCGACAAGCCGGACACCGTCGCAACCGCGATCCGCATCGGGAACCCCGCCAGCTGGAAAGGCGCCAGCGATGCCGTGGCGGAGTCCGGCGGGTGCATCGATATTGTGGACGATCCGGAAATCCTCGCGGCGCAGGCTTGGCTGGCTTCCAAAGAGGGGATTTTTGTCGAACCGGCCAGCGCGGCGAGCGTGGCCGGATTCCTGAAATGCCATTCCTCCGCGCGTTGCGGGTCCTGCCCGTTCGCAAACACGCTGCGTGCCGGCGCGAAGGTGGTTCTGACCGTCACCGGCCACGGGCTCAAGGACACCGAGACGGCGGTGAATTACGGCGCCTTCAAGCCGCTCGAGGCGGATCCCACGCTGGAATCCGTCCGCGCGGCGATTGCGTGATTTTCCCATGGCGTTGATTGTCCAAAAATTTGGAGGAACATCGGTCGGCAACCCCGAGCGCATCATGAATGTGGCGCGGCGCGTCCTCGCCACGCAGCGTGAGGGGAACTCTGTGGTGGTGGTTGTTTCGGCCATGTCGGGCGTCACCGACGGATTGATCAAACTGGCGCGGGAAGTCTCCGCGAGCCCGGCCGAGCGCGAAATGGATATGCTCCTCGCCACCGGAGAGCAGACAACGATCGCCCTCACCGCGATGGCGATCAACTCGCTCGGCGGCAAGGCGGTTTCGCTCACCGGCGCGCAGGCCGGTATCATCACAAGCGGCGTTCACACGAAGGCGAAGATCGCGAACATCGCCCCGCGGCAGGTGAAGGCTTACCTCAAGGAGGGGAATGTGTGCATCGTGGCGGGCTTCCAAGGCCAAACCAACGAGGGGCAGATCACCACTCTCGGGCGCGGCGGGTCCGACCTCACGGCCATCGCCATCGCCGCCGCGTTGAAGGCCGATATTTGCGAAATCTACACGGATGTGGACGGCATTTACACCTGCGACCCCCGCGTGGTCCCGCAAGCGCGCAAGATCGATGCCATCGCCTACGACGAGCTTCTCGAAATGGCGAGCAGCGGATCGAAGGTCATGCAAAGCCGCTCGGTCGAATTCGCCAAAAAATTCAAGGTGCCCTTCGAGGTGCGCAGCAGTTTCAACAACAACAGGGGAACAATCGTGAAAGAAGAATCCATCGGACTCGAAAATGTGGTCGTGCGCGGCATCAGCCTGGAGCGCAAGCAGGCCAAGGTCACCATCTCCAATGTGCCTGACAAGCCCGGCACCGCCTCCCGGATTTTCACCTCGCTCGCCGAGGCGAATGTCGTCATCGATGTCATCGTCCAAAATGTCTCCGTGAAGGGCACCACCGATGTGTCTTTCACGATGAACGCCGAGGAACTCGAAAAACTCGGACCCGTGATCGACCGCGTGGCCGCGGAGATCGGCGCGGGTGATGTCATCAAAAAGGGCGGCATCGCCAAGCTCAGCGTCGTGGGCATTGGCATGCGCTCGCACTCCGGGGTGGCGGCGACGCTGTTCGAGTGCCTCGCCGCGGGCGGAATCAACATCCAGATGATCTCCACTTCCGAGATCAAGATCGCGGTGATCATTGACGAGGCCCAGGTGGACGAGGCGGCGCGGCTCGCGCACACGGCGTTCGGCCTCGACAAGGGGTCGGAGCCGGCTGCGTAGGGCGCCCGTGCCCTATTCGCCTGCGCGGTGCGGGCGTTCCTGTTGCGCGTCAAATCCGTTTTAGCTTAGTCTGCGCCTCAAGAATGGACGCGGACCGGAATCCCAAGCCCGAGAAGAGATTCAGCGGCATTGCCGTGGCGCAAGGCATTGCGCGCTTCCCCGCGTTTATCCAATTCACGCAAGACGAGGAAATCCAAGCCCGGGACGTGGGCAAGGAGGGGGTTCCGGGTGAGGTGGCGCGGTTCGAGGCGGCGTTGATCGCCACGCGGGTCGAGCTCTTGGAAATCCAGCGGCGGATTGCGGAAGCCACCGGCGTCAAGGACGCGAGTATCTTCGACGCGCACCTGCTGGTGGTCGAGGACCGCACGCTGATCGACGAGGTTTTGAAGGGGCTCGAGGCGAAGCACTCGAATGTCGAGCATGTGTTCCAACAGGTGGTGCAGAAATACTGCAGCACGCTGGAGGGAATCGACGACCCGTATCTGCGCGAGAGGGTGGTGGATATCCAGGATGTGGCGCACCGCGTCATCCGCAACCTTCTCGGCAAGGCTCCGCAGAACCCGGCCGCGCATTCGCACCCGCACATCGTGGTGGCTCACAATCTCACGCCTTCCGACACGGCGCAGCTCAACCGCGAACTCGTGCGGGGGTTCGTGACCGAGATCGGGAGTAAAACCTCCCATACCGCGATCATGGCGCGCTCGCTGGAGATCCCGGCGATCGTGGGCATGCAGGGAATTTGCCAGCAACTCCAACTCGGCGACGACATCCTGATCGATGGCTACAACGGCCTGCTCATCCTCAACCCCGGGCCCGAAACGCTGGCCGAATACGAGCGGCTCGGACGCCAGAAGGAGCAGGTCAACGAAAGGCTCCGCCTCATCCGCGAAACGGCGTCCACCACCCTGGACGGGCGGCACATCGTCCTCTCGGCGAATCTCGACCTTCCTGAGGATCTCGTCGATGTGGCGTCAAGCGGCGCGGAGGGTATCGGGCTTTACAGAACGGAATTCCTTTTCCTCAACCGCGGCGAGCCGCCTGACGAGGAGGAGCAGTTCGAACACTACCGGCTCGCGGCCGAGAGGTGCCTGCCGCACAGCGTCATCATCCGCACGCTCGACATCGGCGGCGACAAGGACATGCCCGGCATCGGGCTCGAACAGGAGCAGAATCCGTTTCTCGGCTGCAGGGCGATCCGCTTTTGCCTCGAGAACCCCGACATTTTCAAAACCCAGTTGCGCGCCATCCTTCGGGCGGCCACGACCAACAACATCCGGATCATGTATCCGATGATTTCAGGAGTGGAGGAGTTCCGCCGCGCCAATGCGCTGCTCGAGGAGAGCAAACAGGAACTCGCCGCGGCGGGCATCCCGTTCAACCCGTGGATCGAGGTCGGGGTAATGATCGAAACGCCGAGCGCGGTCCTGGTCTCCGACCACCTCGCGCGCGATGTGAGGTTTTTCAGCCTCGGGACGAACGATCTCATCCAATACTCGATCGCGGTGGACCGGCTCAACGAACGCATCGCGCACCTCTACAACCCCACGCACCCGTCGATCCTGCGAATGATCAAAATGACGGTGGATGCGGGTCGGGCGCGGGGGATTTGGACCGGTGTTTGCGGTGAAATGGCGTCAGACATTCTGCTTACGCCGCTATTGATCGGTCTCGGCGTCGAGGAGTTGAGCGCCACGAGCGCGCTGGTGCCGCAGGTGAAAAAGGCGGTGCAGTCGCTCGAGGCCTCCAAGTGCGAGGAGTTGGCGCGCCGCGCGCTGGAGATGGATGACTCCGATGCGATCCTCGGCATGAGCGCCGCCATGGCGCGGGAGAATTACGGAGAATTGCTCAACTGAACCCTCGGGGGGGATCGCCGACTGGCGATTTTTTATCTGCCGTCGAGTTGGCCGGATTCGAGATGAAGAACGGTGGTGTCGGAGCCGGACTCTGACCAATCGAGGAATGTGGTTGTTATGAGGGCTTGGGCCTCGGGGAGTGAAGCGAGAAGAAGATTTCGCCGCGGCGGGTCGAGTTCTCCGAAAATGTCGTCGATGAGGAGCAGCGGCGGCCTTCCATGGACTGAAGTCAGGTGGCGTGCTTGAGCCAGCTTCAGCGCCAGCGCGATCGTGCGCTGCTGGCCCTCGGAGGCAAATGACGCGGCCGGGCGGGAATTCAAGGCAAGACGCAGTTCGTCGCGGTGCGGTCCGCAAACAGTTTGGCGCAGCCGTTCCTCTTCGCGGCGCGAGGCGGCGAGCGCCTCGGTGAAGGGTTGGGTGGCGCCTGGTTGATAGGATGTATCGAGAATGTCCGAGCTGCCGCTGATCTCTGAACAGGCTGCGCGGGTGAGCGGGGCGATCGCCTCGGCCAATGCGGCCCGGGCGGCAAGAAGCCGCTCGCCGGACTCGATCAACAGCGGATCGAAGGCCTCGATCTCGCGGCGGGGCCGGTGTTCGCGGAGAAGCGCATTCCGGGAACGCAGGGTGCGTTCGTAAGTGCGGAGCGCGCTGGAGTAGCCCGGGAGACATTGCGCGCCGAGGAAATCCAGGTAGCGACGGCGCGCCGAGGCCGGGCCTTTGACAAGATCGAGGTCGGAATTCGCGAACCAGGTCACGCGTCCTACGGAAAGGTAATCGGCACTTTTAGGCTGCGGCTTGGAGTCGATCAGAATGGTGCGGCCGGATGGACCGAGGCGGAATCCAAGTCGCGAGGAACCATGGAGCCCCTCGATCGAAAGCGATTCGTTTCCGTGGCGGAGGAGTTCGCTGTTGTCCGTGGTGCGCGGGGATTGCAAACGGAGCAGCACGCAAGCGGCTTCCAGAATGGAGGTTTTCCCCTGCGCATTCCGGCCGATGATGATTGTGCGACGGGGCGCGGGTTCGAATTCGAGCGACTCGAAGCAGCGAAATTGATGCAGGCGGATTTCGTGAAGCACGGCCGATTGCACAATGACTGCTTCAAGGCCAAATGGGAAACGGAGAAAGGTTGGCTGGTTTTGATTTGAGGGCCTTTTTCAAGCGCCGGGCGGGATGCCGAGCAGGGCGGCGGCGCGGGGGAGCCCGGTGGATGCGGGGGCTGCGATGGTTTCAAAACCCGGCGCGGATGGCGGGTCGGGATCGATGAGGATGCGGCGGGCATTCTTCGGCGCGAGCCAAGCGAGGCTGGCGGCGGGATAGACCTGCAGCGAGGTGCCGACGACGACCAGTGCATCGGCGGTTGCGACGATTTCAGCGGCCTCTTCCATCAGCGGGACGGCTTCGCCGAACCAGACGATGTGCGGGCGGAGTTGGGAGCCGAGTGGGCAGAGGTCGCCCTCGAGAATGTCGTCGCGGTCCAACGGAATGACTATCGAGGGATCCTTCGTGGATCGGGCCTTGGCGAGTTCGCCGTGGAGGTGAAGAACACCTGGCGATCCGGCGCGTTCGTGGAGATCGTCCACATTTTGTGTGATGATGAAGATGTCGGCATGGCGGCTCCAACGGGCGATCTCTGTGTGGCCGGAATTCGGCGAGGCGAGGCGCATGGCGCGGCGGCGGGCGTTGTAGAAACCGAGGACCAGATTGCGGTTGCGCTCCCAGGCTTCGGGCGTGGCGACATCCTGGATGCGGTGGTTTTCCCAAAGGCCGTGATTGCCGCGGAATGTGGCGAGACCGCTCTCGGCGCTCATGCCGGCGCCGCTGAGGATGACGATTTTTTTCACGAGGCGCGGGATCTTACTGCGCGGACGGCGGGAATTCCGGGCGGTAGAAGTAGTCGGACCAATAGGCCCAGCCGGCCTTTGTCATTTCCACGGGGGTGTCGATCCAGCCGCCGTTGCCGTCCGGCCTCCGGATGCGGTAGGCGCCTTTCCACATGGCGCTGGTGCCTTCGGGCACATAAAGGAAAAGGTAGGGCTGGTCCTCGTAGATCGTGCTCTGGAGTTCCCCGGCGAGGCGGATGATTTTTTCGCGGTTGTATTCCTGGCGGATGCGGTCGAGCAGGCGGTCGGCGGTTTCGCTTTTGTAACCGACGACATTGAGCTGTTCGGGGTTGGTTTGGGACGAGTGCCAGATTTGGTATTGGTCGTAGCTGTTGCCGAGCGACCAGCCGAGGACCATGGCGTCGAAGTCGCCCTTGTTGATGTGGTTTTTCAGGAACACGGCCCATTCGTAGAGTTCCACCTTCACTTCGATGCCGAGTTTTTTCAGGCCGTCCTGCGCGAGAGTGGCGATGTCGCGGCGGACTTCGTTTCCGTTGTTGGTGATGAGTGTGAAGGAAAACCGTTGGCCGTCCTTTTCGAGGATTCCGTCGGCGCCGGGCTTCCAGCCTGCTTCGGCGAGGAGGGCGCGGGCTTTTTCGGGGTCGTATGGGAAGGGGCTGACCGAGGGATCGTAGAACCACATTTGCGGCGTGAAGATGCCGGTGCTCTGGAGCCCGTGGCCGTAGAGGATGAAGCGGACCATGGACGGGATGTCCACGGCGTGGGCGAGGGCGCGGCGGACGCGCGGGTCCTGGAACAGCGGGCGTTTGAGGTTCCAGCCGATGTAGGTGTAGCTGCTGGAGGGGCTGGTGAAGATGTCGAAGCGCGGGTCGCCTTGGAGTGCGGTGACGGTCCAGGGTTCGGCGCCCCAGAAGTCGATCTCCCGCGTTTCGAAGGCGAGGCGGAGCGTAAGCTGGTCCGGCATGAAGCGGTAGGTGATGGCGTCGAGCCACGGCGCTGGGGCGGTGA
>JBMOIA010000031.1:0-10879 GCA_049317565.1 Terrimicrobiaceae bacterium
AGAGGAAGGGGCACCGCACGCTGGGGATTTGCAACAATGTGGCCAGCACGATCGCTCGCGAGAGCGACGGAGGGGTTTACATGCACGCAGGGCCGGAAATCGGCGTGGCCGCCACGAAGTCGTTCACTTCGCAGCTTACGGTGTTCGTTTTGCTTTCGCTGCTTCTGGGGCGCATTCGCCACCTCTCGCACAGCGACGGGCGGGACATTATTTCGCAGTTGGAAAAATTGCCCGACCTCGTGGCGCGAACGCTCGAACTGGAAACTCAAGTGGCCGGCATCGCGAAGAAATACGCTCGCGCCGGGAACTTCCTTTTTATGGGCCGGCAGGCTCATTACCCGGTCGCGCTCGAGGGCGCATTGAAGCTGAAGGAGATCAGCTACATCTCGGCCTCGGGCTATCCGAGCGCGGAGCTGAAACACGGCGTGATCGCGCTGGTGAGCCCGGAGACGCCCTCGGTGTTCATCGCGCCGCAGGATGCAGTTTTCGAAAAAAACATCAGCAACATCGAGGAGGTGAAGGCGCGCAAGGGGCCGGTGATCGCTGTGGGCACAGAGGGCGACAAGGCGCTGCGCAAAATCTGCGACGATGTGGTGCTGGTGCCCGAGGCGCCGCACTACCTCTCGCCGATCCTGACTTCCATCCCGCTGCAACTGCTCGCCTACCACATCGCAAAAGAACTCGGCTGCGATGTGGACAAGCCACGGAATCTCGCGAAGAGCGTGACGGTGGAGTGAAACTCCTCGGCACGGGGATTTCGCGGTTGAAACCTGTGTGCTTCTCAAAAACTTTCACCGTTTCGTGAAGGCCTGGAAAAAAACTGGAGCCGCCTGGGGTCCCGCTGAATCCGTTCCGATATCCGATCGCGGCTTTCGTTATGGGATGTCGTTTTTCGAGTCGATCGCCGTGCTGTCGGGGCGGCCGTTGTTTCTGGACTTGCATTTGAAGAAATTCGGTCAGGCGGCAAAAGATTTCGGTGCGGACTGTGATCCTGCCGGCTTTGATTTTTCCAAACTCGGCACGGGCTTGCTGCGATTTTATTGCACGGCTGGCGATGGTTCGCCGGTGGATGCATTTGGCGGCTCGCTCTTCGCTCTCTTTGAAATCGCCGAAGTTGGCGGCGAGTTCCCTGCGGTTCGCGTGGATTTTTCCTCTGCGCCCTACCTGCCGGCGCCTGGCGGATGGAAAACCGGGAACTACTGGCAAAACACCGCCGCGCTGGCACGCGCCCGTGCGCTCGGCTTGGACGAAACCTTGCTTTTCAACCCCGCGGGTCAACTTGTCGGTGCTGCCATGGCGAATATTTTTCTGAGGATCGACGGGCGTTGGACAACTCCGCACCTGCACACGGGAGCCCGCCCCGGTGTGGTGCGTGAATGGGTCCTGGGCAGGACCGGGGCCGAAGAAGAATTCCTTCTTGCCGAGGATGCCGCCCGCTGCGACGCCGCATTTTTGACCAACAGCCGCACCGGCATTCGCACAATTTCGGAATTGGACGGCCGCCCGCTCGAACCCGCTGACGAATCCCTGCGCCGCGACTACCTCGATGAAATTTGTCCCGCTTGAGGAGTTCCTCGAATCCGCGGCTTCCATGCTGCCGGACCTTTTTCAATCGGGCTCCGTGGGCGACATCGATCCGGCCGCGCAGCCGTTTGTCACCGCGCTGGCGGTCGGAAAAATTCCCCGCCGCGTGTGGCTCGTTTGCCCGAATGCCCGCACGCAGGAGGAGTTCGCCGCCGAGTTTGCCGCCTGGACGCCACGGGCAAAACTTTTTCCCGAACTGGAAATTCCCGCCGCGGATGTTTTGCCCGATGCCGAAACGCAATCCGAGCGCCTCGATCTCCTGCGCACACTCGCCCGGGGCCCCGGCAACGAGGCAATTGCGATCCATGCCGCCCAGTGGGACTCGCCCGCACCGTCCCGCGCCGCGGTGTTGGAGGAAATGTTCACACTCAAAAAAGGCATGTCCATCGAACCTGCCGAGGTCGCCCGTCGCCTCGCCGAAGCGGGTTATGTGAATGCCCCGCAGGTCGGCTCGCGCGGCCAATTCTCGCAGCGTGGCGGCATCCTGGATGTTTTTTCGTGGCAACACGCCCGGCCGGTGCGGATCGAGTGGTTCGATCGGGATATCGAATCCATCCGCGAATTCGATGCCGACACGCAAACTTCCATCGGCGAAACCGGCTCCTGCGAAATTCTCACCGGCAAACCCGACTCGGCTTCCGGCACGCTGCGCGATTATTTGTCCACTGACGATACGGTGTTCCTCATCGACCCCGAAGAGCCCGGCGACACATGTTTCATCGGATCTGCAGGAGAATCCTCCACGCCGTTTTTCGCCGCGCCGTTCACCGGCATGGAAGCGGGCGATCTGGTATTGAACGAGGCGAAGCGGGGGCGGTTTTTCAACCAACTCCAAGAATGGCGCGCCGGGGGATGGACGATCGCTTTCGCGTGCGCGAACGAAGGCGAAGGCGAACGGTTCCGCGAACTCGCCTCGGACTTCGATTTCGACACCTCGGGAATGTTATTTCTCACCATCCCCGCCACCCGTGGCTTTGTTTGCCCCGCGGCCAGGCTTGCCGTGTTGTCGGAATCCGAAGTGCTCGGCCGATCGGCGAGTCAGCGTGCCCACCGTGCCGCCCTGCGCCGCGAGCGGCTCCGCGCCGCCAGGCAGGCTGTGGACTTTTCCGATTTCGAGGAAGGAGACCTCGTCGTCCACCTCGACCATGGCATCGGGCGTTTCGAGGGAATGGAAAACGCCCCGGATGGTTCGGGCGAAGTTCTCGTCCTTTCATTCGCGAACGACGCGCGCCTCTATGTCCCCCTCGGCCAGGCATGGCAGGTCGCCCGCTATGTCGGGCTCGGACGCAACAACCCCGAACTCTCCGAACTCGGCGGCTCCCGCTGGGTAAAGGCGAAGGAAAAAGCCACCCGCGGGATTTTCGAATACGCCGCCGGCATGCTGCGTGTGCAGGCCGAGCGCGAAACGAATCGCGGCCATGCCTTCCCGCCGGACTCGCGCTGGCAGGAGGAATTTGAAAAATCCTTTCTCTTCACCGAGACGCCCGATCAGTTGCGTGCGATTCGCGAAGCCAAGGCCGACATGGAATCCCCGCGCGCCATGGACCGCCTGATCTGCGGCGATGTGGGTTTCGGAAAGACCGAGGTCGCCATTCGCTCCGCGTTCAAGGCCGTCAACGGCGGGCGCCAGGCTGCCTTCATCGCGCCCACCACTGTTCTGGCCCAGCAGCATTGGCAAACGCTCCGCGAGCGGCTCAGCGAATACCCGGTTTCCATAGAACTCCTCAGCCGCTATCGCAGCCCGGCGGAGCAAAAGCGCGTGGTGAAGGGACTCGCCGACGGTAGTGTGGACATCGTGGTCGGCACGCACCGCCTCCTCTCGGCGGATGTGAATTTCAAAAACCTCGGCCTCGTCGTGGTGGACGAGGAACAGCGCTTCGGCGTGAAGCACAAGGAGGCTCTCAAGGAAAAATTCCGGCTCGTCGATGTGCTCACGCTCTCCGCCACGCCGATTCCCCGCACCCTCTACCTCTCGCTCATGGGCGCCCGCGACATGTCGGTGATCGAAACCCCGCCGCCCAACCGCCAACCGGTCGAAACCCTCGTCTGCGCCTACGACGAGCGCCTCATCCGCGACGCCATCAACCGGGAACACACCCGCGGAGGGCAGGTTTTTTTCCTGCACAACCGCGTCCAGACCATCGAACGCACCGCCTCCCGCATTCGCGAACTCTGCCCCGGCGTGAAGGCGATCGTCGGCCATGGACAAATGGACGAGCGTGAACTCGAGGGCGTCATGCGCTCGTTCGTTTCTGGAAAGGCGGATGTGCTCGTTTCCACCACCATTATCGAGAGCGGCCTCGATATTCCGAACGCCAACACCATCATCATCGATCGCGCCGACCGGTTCGGCCTTGCCGATCTATACCAACTCCGCGGTCGGGTGGGCCGCTCGGGCACGAAAGCCTACGCATACCTCCTGCTTCCTCGCGATCTCATGTCCGTCGGTGCGGCGCGCAAGCGCGTCTCAGCGATCCGCCAATACACCGAACTCGGCTCGGGGTTCAAAATTGCCATGCGAGACTTGGAAATCCGCGGCGCCGGCAATCTCCTCGGGACCGAACAAAGCGGCCACATCATCGCGGTGGGGTTCGACCTCTACTGCAAAATGCTCCGCCGCGCCGTGGATTCGATCAAGGGCCGCAAGGCCTCGGGCGCCGCCGCCTCGATCCGCTTCGATTGCCTTGCCACCGAGGAGGGAGCCTTCGATCCCTCTTCCGGGCTGGCGCCGTCATTCATCCCGGCCTCCTGGATGGAGGAACCCAAAGCCCGCATCGAGGCCTACCGCAAACTCGCCGAGGCCGCCGACCGAACTGAAATCGATGCGTTGCGGAATTCCTGGCGCGACCGGTTCGGCCCGCTGCCCCGCGGCGCGGAAAACGCCCTCCTCTGCGCGGCCATTCGCATCGAAGCTTCGCGCCGCCGCATCACGGCCGTCGAAACCCGCGCCGAACGGCTCATGCTCACGCGCGGCGGGAATTTCCTTCTCGTTGGAGGAAGGTTTCCCCGCTTGACGGCTCCAGACCCCGATTCTAAGGTCCGCGAAGCCTTGAGCTTCCTCGAAAAAATGCCCTGCCGATGAGACGCCTCGCCGGATTTTCCGCACTGTCCCTGCTCTTTCTTAGCACCCTGCCGGCCCTTAAAGCCCAGCGAGCCGAGGTCATCGACGGAGTCGCTGCCATCGTCAACACCGATGTCATCACCATTTCCCAGGTGCGTGAACTCATCGGCGCCCGCGAGCGCGCCCTGCGCGAAGCCTATCAGGGCCCCGACCTTCCCGAGAAAATCAAGGAGATGCGCTCCGCGGCGCTCAAGGACCTGGTTGACCGCCAACTCATCATTCAGGAATTCCGCAAACTTCAGGAGAAGGGCGCCAACATCCCGGATTATGTCATCGACGACCGCATCCAGGAAGTGATCCGCGAGGAATTTGGTGGCGACCGGGCCGCATTCGTCCGCACCCTCCAGGCGCAGGGCTACACGCTCACCCGCTTCAAGGACATCGAGAAAGAGAAGATCATCGTCCAAGCCATGAGACAGGCGAAGGTCACCGACAACTTCGTCGTCTCCCCCAGGCAAATTCAGGCATTCTACGAAAAAAACCGCGCCGCCTACTCCACTCCGGAGCAGGTGAAACTCCGCATGATCGTCCTGCGCGAGGACACCACCGACGACTTCGGATCTAGCGATAAAAAGCAAATCGCCGAGGAAATCCGCGCCAAGCTCGCCGGAGGCGCCGAGTTCGACCGCATGGCCCAGATGTATTCCGAGGATGAATCCACGCGCGACATGGGAGGCGACTGGGGATGGATCGAGCGCCAAACCCTCAACGAACAACTCACCAAGTCCGCCTTCTCGCTCAAGGCCGGGCAAACCAGCCCCGTCCTGAAAATCGACGATTCCTATTACATCCTCTTCGTCGAAGCCCGGAAGGAAGCCGCCGTGAAGCCGATCTCCGAAGTCCGTGCCGAAATCGAAGCCGTCCTCATGCAGCAGGAGCGCATGAAAGCCCAGCAGCGCTGGCTCGATACGCTCCGCCGCAAGGCCTACATCAAAATCATGTCCTGAGCGCCGGTTTTGGCGCACAGTCGGCTTGTTGGATTCGCTTGACCAAGAGACCGGGCAAGTTCACTTTAAGATGAACATGAAACCACCGGGGCAGATCATCAACACCAAGCAGCTCCGCACCGGGATGGGCACCGTCATCCGCCGCGTCGGGGAGGGGCGTTCGTTTTTGGTCCTGCATCGGAGCAAACCCGTTTTCCGACTCGTTCCGCATGACGGACCCCAGACCGTTACGGCGCCATTGGAACATGACCCGGTGTTCACGATGGGCGCTCTTGGGCGTTGCAAGGATGGACTGGACTCTTCATCCCACGACAAGGTGCTCTACGGGCGGTGAAGGAAATTTTCGCCGACACATCCGGATGGATGGCTTGTGCCGATTCGGGTGACCCGCATCATCATGCCGCTCTTGAGCGGCGCAACGAATGGCTGGAAGACGGAGGGGTGTTGATTGCGACCGACTACATTGTCGATGAAACACTCACGCTTCTGCGCATCCGTCTTGGACTTCCTGCGGCGAAAAAATGGTGGGAAGCGGTCTCGGGAAGCCCGCGCGTCACCATCCTGACCCTCACCGGAGAAGACCTTGAGGAGGCGAGAAGACTTTTCTTCAAATACCGCGACAAGGAATTCTCTTTCACCGATTGCACAAGCTTCGCCCTGATGAAACGGCGGAAGATCCGGACTGCGTTGGCGACAGACCGGCATTTCAAACAAGCCGGCTTCAGCTGTCTTCCCGAAAAGTAGTCCTCCTGCCGCTCAAACAAACTTCCCCGGATTCAGGAGTCCCTTTGGATCCAGAGCGGCTTTGATGGTGCGATGCAGGGCGCGCGTTTCGGCCGGGAGCGCCGCGTTCCACCAGGGTTTTTTGGCGAGGCCGATGCCGTGTTCGCCGGTGATGGCTCCGTCCCATGCGAGCACCTGACGGAACAATTCGTCCAAGGCGCGGTCGGCTTTTTTGCGGACCGAAGCCTTCTCCATTCCAGCGGCCATGATGTTCACATGGATGTTCCCGTCGCCCGCGTGGCCAAAGCATGCGACCGGGAATCCATGGCATTCCTGAAGGCGAGCGGCGAATTCCACGAGCTCCACCAAACGCCCGCGCGGGACCACGATGTCCTCGTTGAGTTTTTTCAGTCCGGTGGCCTTGAGCGATTGGGAGTAAAGCCGCCGCAATCCCCACAAATCCTCGCAGGCTTCAGCGGTTGTCGCCTTCCGGATGCCGAGGGCACCGGTTTTTTTCAAGAGAGCCGCGAGTTCGGCGGCCTCGGACCGCACGCTCGCCGGCTGTCCATCCACCTCGATGAGAACCTGTGCGCCACCGGGCGGAAATTTCGCCTTCGGGTTGAACGCCCGCGCGGCTTGCAGGGTGAAGTTGTCCGCAATCTCGACAGCAGCGGGCAGGAATCCCCCGGCGAAAACGGCGTGGATGGATTTCGCCGCCGCCTTGATGTTCTTGAACCCGGCGGAAAGCACGGCCCTCGCGGGCGGGTGGGGGAGCAGTCGCAGTGTGGCTTGCGTGGCCACGCCCAGCAGCCCCTCGGACCCTGTGAACAATCCCACGAGATCGAACCCAGTCTTGTTTTTATGGGTGCGCCCGCCGCAGCGGACCACTGTGCCATCGGCGAGGACCACTGTGAGACCGAGGACATAGTGGCGAGTGGTGCCGTATTTCAGGCAGCGTGGTCCGCCGGCATTGGTGGCGATGTTCCCGCCGATGCTGCAATCCTTCAGACTCGCGGGATCCGGTGGATAAAAAAGCCCCTTCGCGCGCACCGCGTCCTGCAACTCGCCGGTGATGACACCGGGTTCGACGACAGCGACAAAATCGGCGCTGTTGATTTCGAGAATGCGGTTCATCCGGTCGAGGCAAAGGACGATGCCGCCCCGGACCGGTGTGCACCCGCCGACATAGCCGTATCCCGCTCCACGCGGCGTGACGGGAATGCCGGCTCGATACGCCTCGCGCAGGACAAACGCCGTTTCCTCGGTGCTGCCTGGAAAAACGACTACATCTGGCTCGCGGCTCGCGAACCATTTGTCCGAGGAATATTCCGGCGGCGGGTTTTCCAGGACGCGACTGGCGCCAAGCTTTTGGCGCAGCTTGCGAAGGAGCGTGGGTTTCATGCCGCGACCGATTCGTGGAAGAAATGCCAGGACTCCGCCACGCCCTCGCCCGCAGTGAGCGAGGCGGTGTGGCCCCCGGCGGCCCGCACGGTTTCGATCACTTCGGGAATGGCATTGGACGGGCAACAGGGGAACCCCGCATAACGCCCGTCGAGCATCGAGAGGTCATTGTAGTGGTCGCCGGCCGCGAAGACATCCCCGCGCCCGATGCGCAGGATTCGGCAGAGTTCGCCGAGCGAGGAACCCTTGTGGTAGTCGGCGTGCGAGAAGCGGAGGTAAATCGTGTTGCGCTGCCAGGAAAACTCCCCTGGCCGCGCCGTCTCGGATTCAAGGAAGGCGACAAACTCGTCCATCACCGCCTCGTCTGAGGTGATGACACCGCAAGGCTCATCATTTTCCTCGATGAGATTGATGCCCGGGTGTTGCGCGGCGAACGCCTCGATCCTGCGGAAGAGCGCGCCGCAGGATTCGAACAATTCCAAGTGCCGTTCGTGGCAGCGGGTGTTCCATCCATGTTCGGGAACCCAGAGTCCCTCCGGTGTCCGGTGGAAAATTTCCCGCTCGTTCGTGAGGAGGAAGTCGGGCGGCACCGGCGCGTGGAATTTTTCCACGCCCTCGATCGCATGCCACAGGCTGCGTCCGGTGTTGATCGCCCAGATGCCCCCGGCCCGCTTGTGACGCATCAGCACTTCGGAAAAGGCTGCCGAGCACCGTCCGTCCGACCCGTGCGCGATCAGCGTGCCGTCAAAATCCGTGCTGAGCAGTGCGAAGCGGGACATGGCCCCAGACTAAACACCGCCCCGGCAGCCGCCGCAATTTTTCTGTGTCACCGCCCCCGCGCCTGCCAAAATGACCGCAATGAAATCCGCCTACGAACTCGCCATGGAGCGGCTCGAAAAGGTCGCTCCCGCCGCCCGCTTGACCGACGAACAGAAGTCCCGCCTCGCGAGTGTGGACCAACAAATCGACGCCGAAATCGCGGGCAAGCGCGTGTTTTTGGAAGGCCAACTCGCCAAGGCCGAATTCCACGAACAGGACGACATCCGCCGCCAGCTCGCCTCCGAAATCGCACGCCTCGAGGAGAAGCGGACCCGTGAAAAAGAAAAAATCCGCTCCGGAGCCGGGATGGGGTGAAACCCGTAGAAGCCAGATTGGCATTGACTCTAAAGGCGATTTCCATCAAAACACGCACCCTGTTGGCGCGGCCATAACGCGGTGCCAACAGAAAACAAAAGCACTATGAAAAAACTCACAATCGCACTCCTCACCGTTGCAGTCTCGGCCACCGGCGCCTTCGCGGGCACTCCGGCCAAGACATTCAAGGAAACCGTGGCTCCCGCTCCGGAATGCAAATTCCGCGATCAGGAACTTCAAGTCGACGCATTCGGCGCCGGCGTCTTCTCCAATGTCGCTCCCGGATGGGGCGGTGGACTCGGCGTGAACTACTTCTTCACCAAATACATCGGTGTCGGATTTGAACAAGACCTCGTCGGCCGTGTGGGCGGAAACGCCTCCTGGGCCTCGATCGGTAACTTCTTCCTCCGCTATCCGATCTGCTCGCTGAGCCTGGCTCCCTACGCCATGGTCGGCGGCGGTGCCGGATACGGCCCCAACCAACTCGGCCACGGTTTCGGCCATGTCGGTGGCGGTCTCGAATACCGCTTCACGAACAACATCGGCCTCTTCTCGGATGCCCGTTATGTTTTCTCCTCCGAGGAGCCTGAGAACGCCGTGCTGACCCGCGCCGGTCTCCGCTTCGCGTTCTAAAAAACACCCAAGACAAACTTCAACCGGAAGCCGGTCCGCAAGGACCGGCTTTCTTTTTGTCTCGGCTCCACTGGCTGGTATCATCGGCCCATGCCCCCTGCGAAACGGACCCTTCTGGTTTTTGGCGACCAGCTCACGCTGGAAAACACGGCGCTTGATGCGGGCACACCCGGAACCGATGTCGTTCTCTTGATCGAGGCGCGGGATGCCGGCCCTTCCCACAAGGTCAAACGCGTTTTCCACCTCGCCGCCCTCCGCGCCTTCGCCGCCGAACTCCGGGACCATGGATGGGATGTGGACCACAGGAAACTCGGTGACACTCCTGAATTCCGCTCCGCTCTTTTGGACCACCTCGCGCGGCACCGCTCCGCCGAAATCGTGGCGATGCAGCCGAACAATTGGTTCCAGCAAAAACTCCTCGAAGAGGTTTCAGCAGCTTCGGGTGTTCGCCTCCGCACCACGCCGACCTGCCAGTTCGTGACGCCGCGCGGGGATTTTCTGGAATCCGCCAAAGGAAAAAAACGGCTGCTCATGGAATCCCACTACCGCCGCATGCGGAAGGATCTCGGGATTTTGATGCGGTCGGATGGCGAGCCCGAGGGCGGCGCGTGGAACTACGATGCGGAAAACCGGAAGACGGTGCGCGATTGGAAAAAGGATGGCGCGCCGAAACCACCCGCACCCGTCACGGCCAGGCGGCCACGCTGCCTGCTGGTCGAGAATGCCATCGCCGATGTTGAAAAATGGTTCCCCGAGTCGCCCGGCAATGCCGCCGACTTCTGGCTGCCCCACACGCGCGAAGGCGCTTTGGAATTGCTCGCGGAATTTGTGGCGAAGCGGCTGCCGCTTTTCGGCGACTACCAGGACCTGATGCTCGAGGACTCGCCAACCATGTTCCACAGCATCATCGCGGGTCCGCTGAACCTCGGCCTTCTGCTGCCGATGGAATGTGTGGATGCCGCCGTGCGCGCCTACGAATCCGGCAAGGCGCCGCTCGCCGCCGTGGAGGGTTTCGTCCGCCAAATCATCGGCTGGCGCGAATTCGTGAATGGCGTCTATTGGCTCAAGATGCCGGACTACCTTGCCTCGAACGGCCTCGGCGCCACGCGCCCGCTCCCGGAATTTTTCTACTCCGCCGAAACCGAAATGAACTGCCTGCGCTGCACCATCCGCGAAGTCCGCGGCACGGCGTTCAACCACCACATCCAGCGTCTCATGATTCTCGGGAATTTCTGCCTACTCGCCGGCATCAGCCCGCAGGCGGCGCACGATTGGTTCCTCGAAATGTATATCGACGCCCACGAGTGGGTCATGGCCGCGAATGTGCTCGGGATGG
>JBMOIA010000032.1:0-10767 GCA_049317565.1 Terrimicrobiaceae bacterium
CGCCGGCGTGGGCTTTGGTGAATTTACCGGCTTCGCGGGCGCGGCGGAAGTAGTCGGGTGCGCATGGGTCCACGGGGAGGTCTTCGGGTCCGTGGAGGTCGATGCCGTCGAGGTTGGGCCATGATAGGGCATCGTCGAGGATGGGAGACATTTTTTCAGTCCAGCCGGTGTGGTGAATGCCGAGAAAAATCCGAACCTCGAGTCCCGGCGGGGTGGCGGCGCGGATGGCATCGCACACGGCGCGTCCGTCGAGGTTCATGAAATCGATGCAACCGGAGGCGAAGCTGACTTCCATGTAACGGGCATTCGAGGCGAGGCTGCTGGCGAAGACGGTTTTGGCGCACTCATGGTAGCGGTCGGGCGAGGTGAAGAAGTCGCCGGCGTAGCCGAGGAGCTCGGATTCGAAGTGGGCGAAATTTTTGAAGCGGAAATCCGGGTGCCATGACGCGGGTGGGGTGGAGTATTTTTCGGGTCTGGCGGCGCAGAGAATTTCCCAGGGCAACGCGCCCTCGATGTGGAGGTGGGTTTCGGTTTTCGGCAACGCGGAGATGAATTCGGGGAGTGTCATGGCTTGCCCGCGAGGGAGCGGAGGAGTTCGTCGAATTCGGCTGAGGCATTGTCGGCGGTGGCTCCCGCGCCGGCGACCAGCGCCCTGCGGCACGCTGCGGCGTGGGCGGACGGGTCGTTCGCCCAATCCAGGATGGCACCGGCGAGTTTCGCGGATTCCCCGGGTTCAAAAACCAGGCCGACATCGTTTTCGTGGATCACTCGGGCGACTTCGCAATCCGGCGGGCCCACGAACAGACATGGGCGGCCGGACGCAAGGACGCCGTAGAATTTGCTGGGAACGACAAGGCCGCAAAGGTTCGGGCGCATCGTCACGATGTGGGCGTCCGCCGCGGAGAGCCCTTGGGAAAGGCGGTCGGCGGGTTGGGAGGGGAGGAACATCATGTTTTGGAGTCCGCGTCGGGCGGCTTCGTTTTCAATCCACGGGCGTCGCGGGCCTTCTCCGACCATGAGGAACGCGATGCGCTGCCCGCGCAGGCGTTCGGCCGCATCGAGAAGGGTCTCAAAATCGTGGGCGAGGCCCATGTTTCCCGAATAGGCGACAACGAAGGTTCCCTCGAGGCCGAGTTGGCGGCGGAGCGGATTGTTGGTGCGGTCGAGGGGGACAATGGACGGCGCGAAATTCGGTATGACAGCGATGTTCTTGTATCGGATGCCGCGTGCTGTGAGGCGTGAGGACATGCAGCGCCCGATGGCCACCACGGCGTCGCAACTCCGGAGAGATTCTGTCGAGATTTTCCGGAGGAGGTTCGACAATGCCGCACCACGTGGCAGCACGCCCAATTCCTCGGCGACTTCGGGGTAGAGGTCTTGGGCCCAGTGGATGGTTTTGTTGCGTTTGAAAAAGCGGATTGCCGGGCCGAGGGCGGCCAGCATGGGTGGATCGGTCATGGTCACCACGAAGTCCGTGCGAGGCAGGAGCAGTGTGCGCACAAGGAGCCACGGCAGCATGAATGCATAACTCGCGGCGCGGAGCAGCGTGCTTTTGCGCGAGAGGACCGTGCCGGCCCGGAGAACGCGGACGCCGCGGCGCGTGGTCTTTTTCGGTTCGCCGACCTCGGCCGTGACAAGAACTGTGACATCCCAACCTCTTGCCGCGAGGCCTTCGGCAACCCCGCGGAGCATATCGCCGGTGGCGCCCTGAGAAGGCGGGTAAACGCGGTTGATAAAAAGGACGGATGGCATTCAGGAATTGTCGCGTGCGGCAGTGGGTCCAGTGGAGACCCATGGCGTGATCCCGTGGAAAATCCAATACCCGGTGAGCTTGGCAATCTCGATCATCGCCCAACGGTTTTCCTGTGGTCGGCCCTGCGGTGTGTCCCACCATCCGATGCGCGAGGTGGCGATGCCGAATCGCACTTCGGGAATGCGCTGCTGGAAAGTGGCGAGGGCGCGGCGCGCGTGGAACGAAGAGGTGACAAGCATGGCGGTTTTGACTCCCTGCGCGGCGAGGATCGGACGGGTGAACTCGGCATTCTCGAAAGTGGAGGTGGAGGATTTTTCGGTGGCGATGCGATCGGCCGGGACGCCGTTTTTGATCAGCAGGCGTCGGTTCCAATCGTTGTCGCCCGTTCCGATGACGAGCACGCGCGGGGCGAGGCCTTCACGGAAAAGGCGGGCTGCTTCCAGCGGGCGCGCCTGGGGTTCGCCGCCAAGAAGAATGATGGCATCCACCGGTTCGTGTGGTGTGTTGATGACGAGAAAATGGCCCCAGATTTTAGGAAACCATGTCGGGAATCCAACGGCGGTGGCGGTCAGCGCCAGCAGGAGCGCGATGGCGGGCAGAAAGATTTTTTTCGGCAGCGCTGCGGCCACGGCTGAACCATCGCCCCGGGTTTGCCCGCGGCAAGGCAAAAGCATGTCAAAACGGCGTCGGCGCGGAAGTGGATTGAGCAAGAACGATGGCTTCTATCAACTCCCTGAGTGCCGCGGCGACCTCGCGGCCGACGGGATCGGAGGCGGCGATGCTGGATATCCGTGCCGAGCGGCTTCCAATTTCTTTTTCAGTGAAGATCGCCCCCAAGAGGTTGCACGCGCTCAGCAGGCTGATGAGCGTGGCATCGAAATGCTGGGGTTGCTGAGCCCCGGCGATAAGCCCCGCGAGACGGGCGCGCACTTCCACCCGTTCCTCGTTATGGATGGTGGGGTAGCGTCGGACTCCAAAGACCCAGAGAATTTTCTTTTCCTCGCGCTTGAGGATTCCGCGGGCGATGAGGCGATCCAACGCCGCTTCCTCGATGGAGGTTCTTTTTTCCGACAGGACCGAGAGCCAATAGGTGATCGGGTGCTTCTTTTGCTCTGCCGCAATGGCAGCCAACGACTCATCAAGCGCGGGGTTGTCCAATGGGGTTGGGTTCAAAAATGTGACCACGCCCTCGGCGGTGGCGATGCGACCGGACATTTCGAGGTCGGAGAGCACGGCGCCTGCGAGTCCGAATGCGAGTGCCTCGGGCATGAGCGGCAGGTGGGCTCCGGTGGAGTGATCCAGCGAAAGCAAGACAAGTTCCTCAACAAGAGTGAGTGGCGGTGTCATGAGTCAGTTGTCCGCTGCGTTCGGCTGTTTGTCGATCCGAATGGGGGCGGGACTTAACCCCGGGAATCCAGTTTTGCCAAGTTGCTGGTTGACGGGGCGCGGACGCCGCAAGTAGCTTGCCCGGCTCGCGACACGGGGGACCCCGGCCGCGGAACAACAACAAGCGCCCAACACACACACGACCACAATGGAAACAGCGACCCGCCTCAAAAACCTGACACCTTCCCTCACCCTCGCCGTCGACAGCAAAGCCAAGGCCATGAAAGCCGAGGGCATGGAAGTCTACGGATTCGGTGCCGGCGAGCCCGACATGGATACGCCCGAGCACATCAAGGCCGCGGCGGTCACCGCCCTCAAGGAAGGCCGCACGAAATACACGCCAAGTTCCGGAATTCCCGAGCTGCGCCAGGCGATCTCCCAAAAATTCCTCAAAGACAACGGCCTCGATTACAAGTCCAACCAAGTCATCGTGAGCGGCGGGGCGAAACAATCTTGCTTCAATGCCATCGCGGCTGTTGTGAACGAGGGCGACGAGGTGGTCATCCCGGCGCCGTATTGGTTGAGCTATCCCGAGATGGTGCGCCTCGTCGGGGCCGAGCCGGTGTTTGTCCACACGCGTGAGGAGAACAACTGGAAGATCACGCCCGAGGAATTCGAAAACGCCATGTCGCCGCGCACGAAGATGATCATCATCAACTCGCCCGGCAACCCGACGGGATCCGTTTACACCCGCGAGGAACTCAAGGCGCTCGCCGAGGTGGCGGCCGAAGAGGACATCCACATCCTCTCCGACGAAATTTACGAAAAGCTCACCTACGATGGCGCGGAGCATGTCAGCATCGCCTCTGTTTCCCCCGAGGCTTACGACCTCACGATCACGGTCAACGGGTTCAGCAAAGCCTATTCGATGACCGGTTGGCGGCTCGGTTACCTCGGTGCGCCGGAGCCGATCGCCCGCGCGATCGATTCCATGCAGAGCCACATGACATCGAACCCCTGCTCGTTTTCCCAATACGGCGGCCTCGCCGCGCTCACGGGCGACCAGCAGTGCGTGTCCGATATGCGCGATGAATTCGACATCCGCCGCCAATACATGTGCGAGCGTCTCGGGCAAATCTCCGGGATCTCCGCGGTCCGGCCGCAGGGCGCGTTCTATGTGCTCGCCAATGTGAATTCTTTCGGACTGAAGTCGCAAAACTTCGCCGACCGCCTTCTCAGCAAGGCCAGTGTGGCGGTGGTTCCCGGCATCGCGTTTGGAGATGATCGCACCGTGCGCTTCAGCTACGCGACCAGCCTCGATGTCATCAAAACCGGCCTCGATCGCCTCGAGGACTTCTGCAAAACGCTCTGACCCGGCTGCGCTGCGGCGCGGTTACTTTTTAAGTCGCATCCGCAGGAAGGTGGGGACATCGAGGTCCTCGCCTTCGACTATTGTCGGCTCGATTTTGTCGAACCGCCCGCGGGCCATCGGCTCCAAGGGCAAAAAATCCTGCTGCACCTTTTGTTTCGGGGCCGTTGCGACCGGATGTGTTTCGGTTTCCTGTTCGGGGACCGGTGGTGGCGGAATTGCGGCGGGTTGAACCGCCCGCTGCGGTGGCTCAAAGGTCGCCAGCGCCGGCGCGGCGGGTTTTTCCGGGCTGCCTGCGCGGCCGATGATGGTGACAACCAGCGAGTCCGAACCGTCGCTCGAGGTGCCGACTCCGAGGTTCAAGATCGCCTCGGGGGAAGTGTGTTTTGAAATGCCATTCATCACCGCAGTGACTTCGGCGAATCCCATCGAGGCGGGGCCCGAGACATGCACGAGGAGCCGTCCGGTTTCCTGCAGCGAGCGGCCTCGGTCCATCAGCGGGCTGCGCAGGGCGGCCTCGAGCGCTTCATGGGCACGGTTCGCACCTGAAGCCTCCCCGCAGGCGAAGAGGCAGTGGCCTGGTCCGCGCAGAACAGCCAGAAGATCTGCCAACGGCACGGGCACCGGACCGGAATTCGCCACCAACTTCGCGAGTGCGCAAACGGCTTGAAACAAAATCTCATCGCATGCGCCAAATGCATTGGCCGCGTCCGCACCCGCGGCATTGAGTTCGCACATGCGGTCATTTTCAAAATGGACGAGGGCATCGGTGCAGTTGCCGATTTCCGCCAACGCCCGTTGCGCCTGTGCGGCGCGGCGGCGACCCTCGAATTGGAAAGGCGAGGTCACGACCGCTGCCACGAGCGCCCCGTTGCTGCGCGCGAATTGGGCGAGGAGGGGAATCGTCGCGCTTCCCGTGCCGCCGCCGAGTCCCGCGCAAAGGAAAACCACATCCGCCCCGGCGACGCAGTTTTTCAAATCCTGCAGCGATTCCTTCGCGGCTTCGAGGGCTGTTTCAGGGTCGCCGCCCGCGCCGAGGCCGTGTGTTGCCATCGGACCAATCGCGACCTTTGATGAGGCCACCGAGGCCGAGACGGATTGCTGGTCGGAATTGGCGGCGACGGTCTCCAGCGGAATCGCTGCGCGCATGGCGATACGGTCCGCGATGTTGACGCCGGCGTTGCCCACGCCGACGAGGCGGAGCACCGGGTTTTTGCCGGGTTCGATCCTGCGGGGATAGGTGATCATGCGAGGTGGAACTTGCGGGTTATGGTTTTTAAAAAGCGGTCGAGCATGGTTTCCGGCGGCATCTCCGCCTGCACGGCCTGGGCGTATTTTGCCACGCCGATGCATGTGGAAAGTTGCGGGTTCTCGAATGCGGATGTCGGTCCCGAGACCGAGCCCGCGTGCGAGATTTGGACCGGCAGCCCCTGGAATACGGACTCGGCGACTTCCTTGATTCCCCGCGTCAGGCTCACGCCGCCGGTCAGCATGATCCCCGCACCGAGCATGTGTTCCGGGATGCGTTCGTTGATTTGCTTCCGCAGGATGGTGAAAAGCTCCTTGAGCCGGGCGTGGATGATCAGATTCAGCATTTCGCGCTCGACTTCCTTGCCGGAGAATCCGGTGTCGTTTTTCAGCGTGATCTTGTCGCCGGGAGGGATGTTTTCCATCGAAGCCGAGCCTTCCTCGATCTTCAACTTCTCGGCACGGGTGATCGGGATGCGCAGGCCGATGCAGAGGTCGTTCGTGATGTGGTCGCCTCCGATGGCAATCGCACCGCTGTGGCGGACGGCGCCGTCGAGATAAACGATGAAATCCGTCACGCCTCCGCCGATGTCGATGACTGCAGCGCCGGCGCGCTTCTGCTGCGCGTCAAGGACGACCTGCGCCGAGGCGACCGAGTTGACCACGATGTCCTCCACGCCGATGTCGAATTCCTTCACGCAGCGGATCGTGTTTTGGATGCGTGTCATCACCCCGTGGATGATGTGGAAGTCCGCCTCGAGGCGCGTTCCGAACATTCCGATGGGATCCACCACGCCCTCCTGTCCATCCACATAATAACACTGAAGGATCGAGTGGAGGATGACGTTCTCTTTGGGAATCGAAATCTCCTTGGCCTTGAACTCGACGCTTTCCACTTCCTTGTCGGTGATCTCGGTTTCTCCGGGGAGGGAGATGGAACTCCGGTTGTTGAAACTTTGGATGTGGCTTCCCGTGACCGCGAGCCACACGCTGTTGATCTCGTAGTCGCTGCGCTCCTCGGCATCGGATAGTGCGTCGTGGACGCATTTCGAGGCGTTTTGGAAATCGATGATCTCGCCCTTGCGGACGCCGCGGGAGGGGCTTTCGCCGACACCGAGGAGGCGCAGGTCGCCGTCGCGTCCGGACTCGGCGACCACGGCGCAAACCTTGGTGGTTCCGATCTCGAGGCCTACATGGATGCGTTCGCGTGCCATCAGTTGGGAAGGTTTTTGTTTTTCCGCGGGACTTCCGCGGTCGATGCGGGAGGGGTGTTCATGGCAAATTTCACTGGCGTGTTCCTGCGGACCATCAGGTTCACGGATTCGAGTTGGCGCCCGGTGTCGCGGCAGTGCGCGAGGAGCTTTTCAAGTCGGGCGAGCTGGTTCGCGAATCCATCCGGGGCGAATTTGATTTTCGCACCGGCGGGAGTTTCCACATCGAGGCAGTAGTCCTTCGAAATGTCCAAGCGGGCGATGGCGAAAAGGTCCCCGCCGCGGCCGCGGACGGCTCTAAGCAGGGAGAACGCGTTTTGGTAGTCCGCATCTGCAAGGACAACGCCTTGTCCGCCGGGCGCAGCACCGCCCGATATTTCCGGTAGGGAGTCGAATTCCGGCTTCCAGATTTCCGGCTGCACAACGAAGCCCGAGTCGTCCACCAGCCACTGGTCATGTGCGGCGCCGCCGGACCCGATGCGTGCGACCGGATCGCGGGCGACAAGAGTGATTTCGATGCGGTCCGGCAAGCGGCGTTCGATTTGCACATCCGCCACGGCTGGGACCGCAGCGAGCCTCCGGGCGGCGCCAGCGATGTCCACGGCGAAAATATTCGCGCCCTCGGTGATTCCGGTCCGATCACGCGCGGCTTCGGCATCCATCGTGCCGTCGAGGTCTAGGACGATCTCGCGCAGCGTGTAGGCGGGGTTGGAATAGAAAAAACGGTCCAGCAGCGTGCCGATCGTTATCCAAAGGATTCCGCATGCCGTGCCCACCGCCAGAACGAGCGAGGCAATGCCCCATGCCATTTTTTTCCGGCGCTTGCGGGCGGTGACGGCGCGCATCTTCACATTGAGAAGCAGTTGGCCGCGCGGGGAATGGCGGGTGCGGCGCGGGGCTGTTTTCCTTGGTGCCCTCATGATGTTTTTTTCGCCAGCGAGAGGCCGGCGATCCATTCGCAGAGTTGCGCAAATCCGATGCCGACGGCCGCTGCGGCTTTCGGCAGCAGGCTTGTTTCGGTCATTCCCGGGATTGTGTTTGCCTCGAGGACGAATGGCCGGTTGTTGGCATCGAGCAAGACATCGACACGGGAGTAAACTTCCAGCCCGAGCGAGCGGTGCGCGGCGAGAGCGGCGGATTGGACGGCCCTCGCGGTGTCCGCGTTCAGGCGAGCGGGGCAGAAGTAGTCCGAGTTCCCTTTCGTGTATTTGTTCTCGTAGCTGTAGAAATCCACTTTTGGAACGATCTCCACGACCGGCAACGCGGTGTCCCCGACGATGCCGACTGTGAGTTCTCGGCCTTGAATGAATTCCTCGACGAGGACTTCCGCATCCCGGGCGAGGCAGTCCGCAAGGGCGGCTTCAAGTTCGTCGGCTTTGAGGAGGATATGCACGCCCACGCTCGAGCCCTCGCGCGGCGGCTTGGCGACAAGTGGAAGCGGAAGTTTGGGCGCCTGCCCCGCGAGGAGAACTTCCCACTTCGCATTGGGCACCCCGGCCGAGTCGAAGCGGCGCTTGCTTGCGATTTTGTCGAACGCCAGGCGGCTGGCGGCCTCGCCCTCGCCCGTGTAGGGGATTCCGCGCGCGTCCAGAATGGCTTGGATTTCGCCATCCTCGCCGAGTGTCCCGTGGACCATGTTGAAGGCGAGTTCGGTTCCCGGCGGGATTTCGAATCCGGGTCCCTGCACATCGATTTCCGAAACCTCCGCGCCGATGGTTCGCAATGCATTCGCCACCGCAACACCCGAGTTCAGCGAAACCCTGCGTTCCTTGCCCGGACCGCCGGCGAGCAGTGCGATGCGTTTGCCTTTGAGGATTCCTTGGAATGGTGCGGTCATGGGTCGATTCCTGCGATTTGAACTTCGGTTTCCAACTTTATCCCGCGCGTGCGTTCCGCGGCAGCTTGGATTTTCGAGATCAATGTCAGGACATCGGCGGCGGTGGCACCGCCGTCGTTGACGATGAAATTCCCGTGGACTTCCGACACGCGCGCCGCGCCGACGGACAGGTTTTTCAGGCCGAGTTCCTCGATGAGTTTTCCGGCGGGGATGGATGCGGGGTTTTTGAAAATGCAGCCCGCGCTGGCGGCCACCGGTTGGCTCGCACGGCGCTTTGTCACAGATTCGGCGATGGCCGCATCAATGCCGACAGGTGTTCCTGGGGTTCCGCGGATTACGGCCGAGAGCGCGTAGTTTTGGCGGAGTGTCGGCACATCGCGGTAGGAGACCTCCATCTCGGCTGGCGTCTTGGTGAAAATATTCCCGTCCTGGTCGCAGAAGCGCACCCGCTCGATCTGATCGAATGTTTGGATGCCCATGGCCCCGGCGTTCATGCGGAGCCCGCCGCCGAGGCTGCCGGGAATGCCTTCCATCCACTCCAGCCCCGCAATGTTCGCCGAGCGTGCGATGGCGGTGAGTTGCTTGAATTTCACGCCGACACCCGCGGAAATTTCCGTTCCTTCCACGCTGAATTTCGAGAACTCGCCTTGGCTGAGGTGGGCGACAACGCCGGGGAATCCGCCATCGCGCACAAGTAGATTCGATCCGCGGCCCATCACCATGAATGGGATGTTTTCGTCAAAGCAGTGGCGCACGAGATCGGCAAAACCGGACTCGGTTTCAGGCTCGATCCAAAACCGCGCGGGTCCGCCGATTTTCATGGTGGTGTGGCGCGAGAGCGGCTCGTGCAGTTTGATTTTTCCCGCACCGATGATTTCCTGAAGCGCGTCGCGCAATCGCAAATCCTCCACCAGGCGCTTGCCCGCCTCGTGGATATTCCCCGCGCCGAGGCTGAGGACAATGTCGCCGTCGAGCAACGCCGCAGCAGTCGCTTTGTGGAGCCCGGCGATGTCCGGCACATATTCGATGGCGGGGTGGCCTTGTGCGGTGGCCTCATCAACGATCGTTGCCCCGGAGACTCCCTCGATCGGCGCTTCGCCGGCCGGGTAGATGTCGGTGACAAAAACACGGTCGGCCTTTCCGAAAGCGTTGCCGAATTCCTTGCGCAGCGCCTGGGTGCGGGACGGGCGGTGTGGTTGGAACATGGCGATCACGCGCGCATTCGATCCCGTTCTGGCCGTGGCAAGAGTAGCGGCGATTTCCGTGGGATGGTGCCCGTAGTCGTCCACCACGGTTTGGCGCGGGGATTGGTAAAGCACTTCGAACCGGCGCTTCGCCCCGCGGAATGTTTCGAGTGCCGCGGCGATTTGCTCGAACGGTTGCCCCATTTCCATGGCGAGGGCAAACACGGCGAGCGCGTTCATGGCATTGTGCGCGCCGGGGATGCCCAGCCCCGCAGTGCCCTGCAATTTTCCATCGCGGAAAACCTCGAACGAGGAGCGGAAATTTTCGGTGGAGAGGTTTGCGAGCCGGTAGCTCGATTGCGCGGAGGAACCGTAGGAAACCGCGCCGGGGATGTTTCCGCAGACCCGCCGGGCGCCCTCGTCGTCGGCGCAGTAAAAAACCGTCCCCGAGGTTTGCGCCGCGAGTCGCGAGTAAACGGCATCGATCGCGGCGAGGTCCTTGTAAAAATCCAGGTGTTCCGGCTCGATGTTCAGGACGATCGCGTGGCGCGGATGGTAGTTCACGAGCGTGCCGTCGCTTTCGTCGCCTTCCGCAACGAACCACTCGCCCTCCGAGTCCCAGCGGGCGTTGGTGCCGAGGATCGGGATTTCAGCGCCGACATAGTGCGAAGCTTTGAGGCCGCAGGCGCGCAGGACATGGGCCGCCATCGCGGAGGTGGTTGTTTTCCCGTGCATGCCGCAAACGATGATACCGGATTTCGATTGCATCACCGCGGCCAGCGCTTCGGCGCGCCGGAGCATCGGAATTCCCAAACGCACTGCCTCGTCGAAGGCCGGGT
>JBMOIA010000033.1:0-10652 GCA_049317565.1 Terrimicrobiaceae bacterium
CGCATCAGGGTGATCGGGGTTCCCGAAAGTTCGGTTCGGCCGGTTTCGACCCAGCCTTCGCGTTTGAAGAAATCCGTGTCGCGGGATGTCCAGAGGTGGAGCGAAAGGATTCCGAGATTTCGTGCGAAGGATTGTGCATGCCGCAGGAGCGCGGTGCCGATTCCGGAACCGCGGAAATTCTTCGCCACATAGAGCGAGGCGAGCCAGGGGCCGAGGTGGTCGTGGTTCGGGAGGTCGCTGGGGTCGATGGAGACGCAGCCGGCGGGTTGGCGGTCTATAACTGCGATAAAGGTGATCGGAATCGTTTCCCGGTTCAGGTTGTTCGCGAATCCGGCGGCGAGTTTTTCGATGGGGAGGCCTTCAATGGCGTTCCACTCTGAAAAAACCCATGTGGCGAGCAGGGGAATGGCGTCCGGGCAATCCGCCAGCGGGAGGATTTCAAACTGTCTTTCCGGCATCGACCGGTTCGGCTGCGGCTTCGGTGTTTTGGGGAACTTTTTCGGAGGGGATTTCCGTGGCGGTTTGTTCGGGGGTTTCGTTTTCGGAATTTGCAGGAGCCGGTTCGGTTGTTTCTTCAGCGGCCGATTGTTCTTCTTCTGCTTCGGTTGGTGCGGGGGCGGGTTGCGCTGGGGGGCGGATGGTGCAGGAGCCCAGGAAGACGCCGCCTTTTTCGACGACCATGGAGGTGGTTTGCACGCGGCCTTCGAGGCGGCCGTTTTTCAGGACGCGGACGATGCCGCTGCAGCGCACATCGGCTTGGAGTGTTCCTTCCACAGTGACGGCATCGGCCTCGACTGCTTGGCGGAATTCGGCACGGGATTTTTTTTCGATAAGAAGATGGCCGGCGCTGATGCGGCCGTCGGCGGGTTTTTGGATGGCGATGCGCGCCTCGCCTTCGCAGCGGAGGTGGCCTTGGAACACGCCTTCGATTCGCGCCGTGCCGCACACGATCCAGTTCGCGGAGAGGATGCCTTTGGGACCGATCTTGAGGTGGCCGCGGGTATCGACGGCGCGGGAGGCGCTGGCGTTGATCGAGACTTCGATGAGTTCGATCGGCGCGTAGCAACCGGGGCAGATCGTGCTTTGCGCCTTCTGCGAGACCATGTGCGTGCGGCCGCACTTGAGGCAGTGGACCGGCTTGGTGGCCTCTTGTTTTTTTCCGGCGAATGCAGGGAGTTCCACCGCGCCGCCCTGACGCACGCCTTCGGCCGAGGCCTCGTAGTGCGCGCCGCAGGAACGGCAATTCGTCGAGACGAGATGGGGCGGCTCAAGCTGCACGAAACCGCACACCGGACACCGGAACGGTGACTTCGGTGGTTGGGAGGGCATCGGGGATTATGCCTCTTCCTCGGAGCGTGCGGGAGCGGTCGAGCGGGACGGGAACTGCGTGGCGCTGCGGTTCGGGGTGACTTCGGAGTGGCCGATGAATGTGGCGCCTTCCTCGATGATGATGCGCATCGCCTTGAGGTCGCCGAGGAGTTCGGCGTTGGATTTGAGTTCGCAGCGCTCCTGGACGGTGACATTGCCGTTCACGGTGCCGTGGATGGTGACGGACTTCGTGCGGACTTCGCCTTTGACGGTGGCGTTCTTGCCAAGGATGAGCGTGCCTTCGGAAATGATTTCGCCGTCGAGCTTGCCGTCGAAAATCATTTCGCTGTCGAATTTGAGTGTGCCGGTCAACTCCACATCGCTGGTCAGGATGTTCTTGGAGGTGGAGGGTTCGGAAACGAGCGAGGTGATATTGTTCAAGTTCATGGTGGAGCGGAACGCTACACGCTGCTTTGCAATACGGTCAACACCCCGCGAGGTAGCGGGGGCGGATTTCACTCAAGCGGGTATTTTTCCCTGAATTCCGCCACGGTCTGGCGCGGCGGATCCTCCGGCGTGCGGACATAGGCGAGGCGCGAGAGGCGGTCGATTTCCTTGCGGGCCGAGGAGTCACGGGCGGTCTCGGGGGAGATCGTGAGGTCGATCAACAGCGGCAGGCTGCGCAAGGGGGCGAGACTTTCTGGCTCGAGTCCGCCGAGGTTCAGGCGCCGCAGCTTGAGGCTTCTCGCGAGCGGCGTGAGATCGGTGACGCCTGTGTTCGAAAGATCGAGGGCCTCGACGATACGGAGGTTCGAGAGCGAGGCCGGCGCGGTGAGTTTGGTGTTCGGAAATGCCGCGGAGCGGAGCGTGGCGGCGGCGGGGGCTTTTTGGGCGATGAGGCCGATTTCCGCATCGCGGACCTCCAGGCTTTCCAGTTTCAACTCCATCACGGAATCGAATGCGGCCGCGCCGGCACCGTTCAGGGTGGCGTTTTTGACGGGCTGGCTGTCCAGAGCGGAGAGGTTTGTTCCGGATTCGCCGAGCGTGATGCTCATGGGTTTGGGCATCGGGCCTCCAGTGACAACAGGAGGCGCGCTCCAGTTGTTTTTTAGCATCAACGCAAGCGCCAGCTCGGGAGCGGTGGGGTTGCGGTTCATCGGCGGGACGAGGTTTTTTTTCATGCTGGGACGGTCGGCAAAAAACCCGGCAATCTCGCCAGCGTTCTTGTCCATGGTGTCGGGGAACCGCTTCAACGCGGCCGCAGTCGGATTCACGGTCAGCCCGAACTCGGCTCTCGAGCGCCTCGCCAGATTTTCTAACCTCTCTGCCAGCTCGTAGCTCGTGGCGGGTGCCATCGTCCCCGGAATGATGGGCGCGGCAGCGGCCGCCGGAGCCAGGGTTTTCGCCCAGGCGAAGGCATCGACCGCGGTGGGAAATTCCATCGCCGCCATGTGCAGTCGGCCTTTCAACATCCAGCCGCGGAACGAGGCGGTATCGCCCAGGAGCGCTTGCGAAGCGTTTTGAATAGCCTCTCCGATGCGATCAAGAACACGGTCGGGAGTTTTCGCATTCGCGGCGAGCCATGAACGGGAGAAATCATTCGAGAGAACGGACTCGAGTCTGGTGAACTCCTGTTCCGCGGCTTGAATGGCGGCGCGGCGGGCTAGTTCTTCAGGGGAGGGTTCCGGCGCTTGGGCGAGGAGTTCGCGTTCCGCGGACTGGCGTTCGATTTCCGATTTCAAGTCGCGAAGCGAGGCATCGGCCTCCACGCGTTTGCGTCTCTCCTCCTCCATTTGCACCGAGGATTTTTCCCGCATTTGCCGTTCCTCCAGGGCTGCGAGCTCGGCGGCGTTTTTTTCCTGATGGGCTTTTCGGGCGGCCTCGGCCTGCTGTTCCGCACGGGCTTTCTCCGCGAGGGCCTCCTGCTCTTTTTTCTCGGCCAGCAGTTGCTTTTCCTCGGCGAGGCGTTGGCTTTTTTCGGACTTTTCGCGCATGGCCTCGGCCTCGATTCGTGCCTGCTCAGCCTGTGCGCGTGCGGTTCTCGCTTCCGTGAGTTGGTTGTTGAGGACCCAGAACGAAGCGGTTGTGAGCGCCACGATGATCGCCAGCGAGGCCAGGGCGACAGTGGTGGCGACCTTGTTGCGCCGCATGAGGCGGCGGGCGAGATCCACTGCCGTCACCGGCCGGGCGGAAATCGGCTCGCCATTTTGGTAGCGGCGGATGTCCGCCAGAAGGGCCTGCACGCCGCGGTAGCGTTGGTCGGGGTCGGTGCGCAGGCATTTGAGAATGATGACCTCGAGGTCCTGGTCGATGCGCGGATTCAGCGAGCGCGGGCTTTTTGCCGAGTGGGTTTGCAGGGTTTGGATGTCGGAGAGGATGTTTCCACTCGTCTGAAAATGCCGGTGGCCGGTGAGCATTTGGTAGAGGATCGTGCCGAGCGAATACACATCCGCTCGGGCGTCCACGGTCTTGCTCGATTGGGCCTGCTCGGGGGCCATGTTTTCAACGGTGCCGAGAACATTGCCGCTCGCAGAGAGGGAGGCGCCGGCATTCTCGCCGTTTTGTTTGGCGAGTCCGAAATCCGCGACGAGTGGTTCGCCGTCTCCGCGCAGGAGGATGTTCCCGGGCTTGAGGTCGCGATGCAGAACACCATGGGCGTGGGCGAATTCCACGGCTTCGCAGACTTTTTCCATGATCCCGAGCGCTTGTTCCACCGGCAGGGCGAGTGTGGTTCGCGCTGCAGCGGAATCGGAATTTTCCTCCCCGCCTTCAGAGTCCTCGATGGCGTTTTTCGAGGAGCCTTTCGCCGAGCGGGCGGCGGCGATGAGCGAAGGCAGGTCCGAGCTGTGTCGGGATGCGGATTTCGAATCCGCGTGGAGGATTTCCGCGAGCGAGAGGCCGTCCACGAACTCCATGACGATGTAGTGCGTGCCCTCGTGTTCGCTCATCTCGAAAATGCGGCAGATGTTGCGGTGCGGCAGGCCGGCCATGATTTCGGCCTCGCGCCGGAAGCGCTTCACCGCATCGGTGGAGGCGTCGTCGGGGAGTTTGAGGGTCTTGATGGCGACTGTGTTTCCATAAACATCCTGGGCTTTCCAAACGCGGCCCATGCCACCGGAGCCGATGACTTCGGAGAGGCGGTATTTTCCCAGGCGGTGCAGAAAACCGGAGGAGAGGATTTGGTCGCCGCCGCTCGGCAGGGCCGCCGCCTCTCCTGGACGGTTCACACGAAAAACGGCGAAGGGTTCCACGCCGGGCGAGCCGCCGATTTCAAAGAGCGACTCGAAAAACAAAACCGGGTTCTCCGTTGAGCCCGAAAGCTCCGGGCCCACATGCCACACGGTGCGCGACTCGGCGTCTGCGAGCGGACGGATCACCCCCGCGTGCTCGGCGTAGGGATCGAGGTCTGGATCATCCGAACGCTCGTAGCGCGCCGATTGCCAATCCGTCGGGAGGTTGTTGAGAAGATTGTCGAGGGTGGGCTTGGAGATGAGGATTTCACCGGGACCGGCGATGCGGGAGAGCATCTCGGCGATCTCCACGCACTGCCCCTCGGCGGTGTAGTGCATCAGGCGGTGTCCACCGAATGTGCCTGTGACCGCATCCCCGCTGGCAATGCCGCAGGCCGCGGGTGGCATTTCCTTTCCCTCGAGAAAAAACGCCTCCCTCAGGCGGGCGACGCGCTCCATTTGATCGAAGGCCGCCGCGAGAATTCGCATCGCATGGTCGGCATGGTAGCGGGGCGCTCCGGCGAGGCCGCACACGGCGGAATTCGCACCCGGCGTGATCGTGCATCCCCGCTCCAGCAGTGCCTCGGCGGCCTCCTCGAGAAACGCGTTCGTGAGAATCCGCTGGTCCATCGGCGGCAGTGCGCCGGCCAGTCTGCCTTGGAAATGCAGTCTCGTGCGGCAGACAGTGAGAAAGCGCAGGTCGGGTGTCCGCACCGTGCGCAACTCCTCCTCGCCGAGTTCTTCGAAAGGCGTTCCGCAGACCGGTGCGATGATGGCCTCGAGACTCGCCGCATCGGTGACCTCATCGAGAACCACATCCAAAACGCCGCGCTCGCTGGAGGTTTTGATTTCAAAAACCCGGCCGGCCGAATCGGTCACCAGCGTGTTGGGTTGGACAAAGTCCCGCACCCGGGCGAGCCGCCATCCGAGCTCTCCTCCGGCCCGCTCCGCCAGATTTGCCACGGGTTGCCCGACCACCGAGTCCCTCTCCATCCCGAGGTAGCCGAGCAGCGATTGGCTCGCGTAGAGGACCGTATCCTCCCTCGAGACGCGCAGGATCATGGATCGGAATCGATGCATCGGGAATTTTCGCGGCGACTAAACCGCGCCCCCGCTTTTTCAACAAGGCGAAAGCGGCATTTTGTGCGCTGCGGAATGGATTCAGGGAGCCTGTCTTAACGCTTCGAGCCGTTCGCGCGAAAATGTCGTGCCGGGAAACGCGAGCGCCAGCGCGTAGAGGCGTTCAGCGGCTTCCTTGCGACCAGTGACTTCGAGGTGCAATGCGAAATACTCGTAGGGCAACGCGAAATTCGGGGCGCGTTCGATGGCCTCGAAAAAGAGGGCATCGTCAGCGGGCGAGGGCTTGGCGTTGTCTCGTGTGTGGCCGAGCAAAACCAGTTGCCAGGCATCACCCGGGTCAAGGCTCGAAGAGACCGAGAAGGATTCCGCCGCCTTCTCCAAAAGCTCGGCACGCTCCGGTCCGCCGGCCTGCATTTTTTTTGCCAGTGTGAGGGCGCTGCGGCCTGCCGTTTCGTGAAGCCGTGCATGCTGGGCATTCGACTCCACACCGCGCCGGGCATGGTTCAACGCCTCTTCCATAGCGCCGGAACGGAAGGCATTGTCCGCGTCAATCCAGGCTCGTTCTGCCGTCAGCACGCGTTGGGACATCCATGCCAACAGGACTCCCAAGCCCGCAATCAGCACAACGCACACCCGAATCCCCCAGACAGCCGCCGCCTTTTCGGCATGATCCCGGTTCGGCGACGCCAGGATGCCCATGCAGGCTGCGAGCAACAACAGGTTCGCGGGAACCTGCATGTTGAAATCGAAAAACGAATGCACCGCAAATGCGGCGAGCGAGCACATAGCGCCGAGTTGGAAAGCCGCCCGCAGGCTCGTCGGCTGGCGGCCAGTTGCCATCCGGTGGCGGATTTCCGAACCGAACGCCCGCCATCCGGCCGCCAGATGCAGCACGATGGCGCAGAGGCCGAGTCCCGCGCCGACGAGTCCGAGTTCCGCGAGCCCCTGCACCCAGTCGTTGTGAGCGAAAATGTCGTCCAATTCCTCGCTGCGCAGGCGCAGGGTGCGCACGAGGTTGGTGAATGTTCCCGGCCCGGTGCCGAACAGGGGTTCCAGCTGCCATTGGCGCAGGGCGCTTTGCCACACCGCCGGGCGGTAGCTTTCCTCCGGCAGCATCAGAAACCGGAATTGCGCAAGATCGCTCGATGAAAAGGCGAACCACGCCGCGCCGGCGCAAATGAGGAGCGACAGCCCGACCGTGCCGAGCACCCGGCCCCGGCGACCCCATGCGCCATGAAACAGAATGCTGCAACTGCACAGCATGAAAACCGCCAGGGCCGCCGCAGCTCCGAGCAAGCCCCCGCGGCTTTGCGTCAGGATTCCAGACGCAAAAAACATCGCCGCCAAATAAAGCATCAATGCCCTCATCCAAGGTCCGAGCCGCCCCCACGCCCCGAGGGCGAGCGCAAACGCCCCGGCGCCATTCAGCAGCCACGCCAGATGGTTGGCGTTGTAGTAAAATCCCCGTGCGCGGAACGCATGGCCCTCCATCCGCTCGGGGCAAAGCTCGGAGATCCAGCCCAGATGCAGCTTCACATCGGGGTTCATGTATTGGTGGATTCCCAGTCCGGCTTGGATGGCTGCACCGGCGAGCAGGATCGCCGTCAAAACCATCCGAGGTCCATTCGGCACGATGACGAACGCCACCAGCGCATAAACGATCGCCGCCGCCAGCGTCACACGCAGCACACCGCCTTCCACCCAGAGCCAACTCTCCGCGAAAAGCGGCACCGCCACCCACGCAGCCAATGCCAGAGCCGAAACCACACACCCTGCGCGCGGCAGGGCTGGATGTTTTTGGAAGACCGCCGCAATCCCGAAAACCGCCGCCAACGCGACAACAAAGTAAGCCGGCAACGGCAGAAACTGGAACGCGCCGCGCCCAACCATGTATTGCGCGGCCAGCAGCCCGAGGCCGCACAGCGCCGCAGCGGGGTAGGTCATGCGGATTTGGTTAGGGCACTTCGGCAGTTGTGGAAATCCCGAATTCGGGCGCTCGCTTTTTGCATCGCCCACGCACCGCGCTTCGTAAGAACCTCCGCTTATGACCATCCAAGAACAAGCGGCCCGCCGCACCTTCCCGCCGTTCAGCCTCGCCAATTTGCTCCGCGGGACCTTCGAACCCAAGCCCGGCCAGCGTATCTGTGTCCTCATCGACCTGCCCGACACCTCGCTTGCCAAAGGGTTTGCCTTCCTCGCCAACCCCGAACTCCCCATCCAGCGCAACGCGGTGAAATTTTTCCACGAGCCACTCCACAACGGCGTGATGAAGGAACTCGGTCTCCAGGGCGGCGGCTTCTTCGCCTACAAAATCACCGGCGGCAGCAATCTCGATCTGCCCGACAGCGCCTTCACGCCGGACGGCGCCACCGTGAGCCTCGAGAAGGATGTCTATCCGAACCACGACATCATCCTCTGCATCTCGACCTACTCCGCCACCGCGCCGCTCACCGCATTCGCCAAGAAATTCGGCTTCCGCGGCGCCACGCTCCACGGTGTCAATGCCACCATCCTCCGCACCGGCCTCGCGGTCAGCTATGACGATGTCAGTGTCGATGCCGAGAAAATGCGGCTCGGCATGACGCGCGCCGAGGCTGTCGAAATCGATTTCCTGTATGCTGGAAAAACCAGCACGCTGCGGCTCGAACTCGGCTGTCAGGAAGCCCAAAAAAGCCACGGCCTCTGCCGCGGCGACGAACCCGATGTGGCGAACCTGCCCGCAGGCGAGATTTACTATGTCCCCACCGGCGCCAAGGGGGCATTCCCCATGCGCTACGAGGATGGAACGATCGGCCTGATGCAGGTCTCCGGCGGACGCATCCAAAAAGCCGAACTCCTCAATGGCGATCCCGAAACTGTCGCCGCCCACAATGCCAAGCTCGCCTCCGACCCCGTCACCGGCGAACTGGGCGAACTCGGCTTCGGCACGCAAATCCTCCCGGTCTCCGGCCGTGACATCCAGGACGAAAAAATCCGCGGCACGATCCATGTCGCCACCGGCCGCAGCGACCATCTCGGCGGCAGCCTCACGCCGGACAAATTCGCCGAACATTCGAACGCCACGCACGACGACATCCTCTTCGCGCCGCACAAGACCCCCGAAATCTGGGTCACCCAGGCCCGCATGTTCCGCGACGGAAAAACCACCGTCCTCATCGAGAACTACGAGCCCTCGGATTACATCCGCGGCTTGCTGGCCTGAAAAACCCTACCGCCCGCTCGGGCGCTTGCGCTCGATCAGCGCGTAGGCGTTGTGGTTGTGGATGGATTCGAAATTCTCCACCTCCACACGATACCACAGGATGTTTTTATCCCGGTCGCAGCGTTGCGCCACGGCGCGCACCAGGTCCTCGACGAACACCGGGTTCGCGTAGGCCCTCTCGGTGACGAATTTTTCGTCCGGCCGCTTCAGCAGGCTGTAAAGTTCCGAGCTCGCCGATTCCTCCGCGAGCCGCACCATGTCCTCGATCCACATCGGCTTTCGCGTGCGCACCGAGAGTGAAACTTGTCCCCGCTGGTTGTGCGCCCCGCTTTTGCTGATCGCCTTCGAGCAGGGGCAGAGCGTCGTCACCGGCACAATGGCGGTCACGATGAAATCCAGTTTGCGCCGCTGCAGCGTGGCGCTGAATCTCACCGTATAATCCATCAACCCGGGCGAACCCGTCGCCGGCGCGCGCTTTTCCAGGAAAAACGGAAACTCGATGTCGAGGTGCGCACAGGAACTCTGCAATCGCGAGGCCGTCTGCTCGAGAATGTCGCGGATGTTTTCCACATGGATCACCGGCCCGTGTGCGGCCAGCACCTCGATGAACCGGCTCATGTGCGTGCCCTTGAAATGGTGCGGCAGGTCCACCGTGAGCTGCACAGTGGCGACGGTGGATTGTGTCGAGCGGTCCTTGTCGAGCACTTGCACCGGATATCGCAGGCCCTTCACGCCGACGCGGTCGATCGGCAACCGCCGCGTGTCGCGCTCGCTTTGTGTGTCTTTCAACATCGGGACGCGGATTCTCGGGCGCGAGGCAAGCCGCCGGAAGCCAAAAAAAGCCGTGCGGCGGGTGTGGCCTTGGTTTTTATTCTGCGGCTGATGGCAACCAACATTTTCGACCTCTCGGGCGAAGTCTCTGTGGTGATCGGCGGCACTGGCGTTCTCGGAGGTGCCATGGCATCGGCACTCGCCGCCGCCGGATCCCGTGTGGTCATCGCCGGACGCAATGCCGAACGCGGAGAAAAACGCGTTGCCGAAATTGTGAAGTCTGGCGGCAAGGCCGTTTTCATCGAAACCGATGCCACCGACCGCTCGAGTGTGGAAGATCTTCTTGCTGGGGCCACCGAGGCGTTCGAACTCCCTTCCGTTCTCGTCAATGCCGCCGGCGGGAACGACCCGCGCGTGACCGTCACACCCGAGAACCCGTTTTCCGAAATTTCCGCCGATGATTGGATGGCAAATTTCGAGCTGAACCTCGTCGGCGGCGCGCTCCTGCCCTGCCAGGTGATCGGCTCCGCCATGGCCGCCGAGGGCCGTGGAAGCGTCATCAACATCGCGAGCACCTCCGCCCACCTGCCCCTCTCCCGCGTGGTGGCTTACTCCTCCGCGAAGGCCGCCGTGCTGAACCTCACCAGTTTCCTCGCTCGCGAGTGGGCGAAGTCCGGCGTTCGTGTGAACTCGATTTCGCCCGGGTTTTTTCCAGCCGAACAAAACCTCCACCTCCTCTTCAACCCCGATGGCTCCACCACGCCGCGCGCCGCTTCGATCCTCGGCCACACGCCGATGGCGCGCTTCGGCGAGGCGGACGAACTCGCCGGCGCCGTGGTTTTCCTCGCCAGTCCGCAGGCCAGCTCTTTCGTCACCGGCTCGGACATCCGCGTGGATGGCGGATTCCTCTCGCAGACGATTTGAAAACCCTCCGAGGCGTCGCTATCCTCACCGCCCCCGCATGGCTGTAAAAACCGAAAAAGACCTCCCGGAATTCCACCGCGCAAACTGGCTGAAGGCCATGAGCGCGATGCAGCTCAAAAACTACGGCTACGCGATCC
>JBMOIA010000034.1:0-10634 GCA_049317565.1 Terrimicrobiaceae bacterium
GCGGCGTGGAGCAGCGAGGAAACCGGCGTGGGGCCCTCCATCGAATTCGGCAGCCAGACATGGAGCGGCATTTGGGCGGACTTGCCGATGGTGCCCATGAACACGAGCACACACGCGACCGTGAGGTAAATCGGGAATCCGGTGAACAGCGGGATCGCGTCCACGAGTTCGGAAAACACCACCGTTCCAGTGGCGGACCACAGGAGCAGGATGCCGAGCATGAAGCCGAAGTCGCCGATGCGGTTGACGATGAACGCCTGCTTCCCGGCGTCCGCGGCGGAATCCTTCGAGTAGTAGTGCCCGATGAGGATGTAGGAACTCACGCCGACGAGTTCCCAGAAGATGAACATCATGACGAAATTGTCCGCGAGGACGATTCCGAGCATGGAGAAGAGGAACAGCGACAGCCCGGCGAAGAAGCGCGAGTAACCCTCCTCCTCCCGCATGTAGCCGGTGGAATAGACAAACACGAGCGAGGAGATGGTGGTCACGACCAGCAGCATGACCTTGCTGAGGTCGTCGAGGACGAAGCTGATGGGAATCGTGAGGTCCGGACCGAAGGTTAGCCAGGTGTAGTGCAGGCGCACCTCCCCGGCGGGCTGGTTGAAAATCCACCAGCTGAGCGCGCAGCCGGCGAAGGCGGCGGCGATGGCGAGTCCGGCGCTGAGGGTCCGCGAAAATTTGCCCAGCAGCATGATGAGCACCGCCGCGGCGAGCGGGGACATCAGGACAATCCAGGGCGCGGTTTGCAGGCTCATCAGAATTTCAGCGTGGCGAGGTCCTCGACATGGGTGGTCTGTTTCGCGCGGAACAAGGCGACGATGATCGCGAGCCCCACGGCCACTTCGGCAGCCGCCACCGTGATGATGAAGAACACGAAGACCTGTCCGTTGTAGTTCGGCAGGCCGTCGGCGAGGAGGTTG
Source organism: Terrimicrobiaceae bacterium (assembly GCA_049317565.1). Classification (GTDB taxonomy): domain Bacteria; phylum Verrucomicrobiota; class Verrucomicrobiia; order Chthoniobacterales; family Terrimicrobiaceae; genus UBA967. Next base: position 924 of record JBMOIA010000034.1, read on the forward strand.
AAACGCGAGAAGGCGACGAGCGAGAGGTTCGCCGCGTTCAACATGAGCTCAAGGCCCATGAAAATGATCAGAATGTTCCGGCGGAGCAGGACGCCCGCGAGGCCGATGGAGAAGAGAAGCCCGCTGACGATGAGGTAATGGGCGAGCGTGGGCGCCATGTTATTTGAGCTCCTTCCGGCTCAGGAGAACGACGCCGACCGTGGCGACGAGCAGCAGCACGCCGACAATCTGGAAGGGCAGGTTGAAATTTTTGAAGAGGGCGAAGCCGATCGCGGCGACATCGTTGATTTCTGGATTGGCGAGCGCGGGTTTGACGGCATCGGGCGCCGGGAGTGAGGCGACAACTTTGGTGAGCGCGGCGATGAACCCGCCGACGACCAACCCCCCGCCGACCCAGGCCGAGAGGCGCACGCGGCGGGATTTTTCCTCCCGGAGATCAAGGAGCATGATGATGAACAGGAACAACACCATCACGGCGCCGGCGTAAACGAGGACCTGGACCACGGCTATGAAGAAGGCGTCGAGAGTGACGAACACCGCCGCGAGGGCGACGAAGGTCATCACCAGACTCATTGCGCAGGAAACCGGGTTGCGGAGAAGAACTGCACCGAGCGCGAAGAGCAGCATCAGCGCGGAGAAAATCCAGAACAGGGCGAGTTGCATCAGGGTGGGTGGGCGGGCGTTCTACCGGCGGGTTCCGAGTTCGTCTATTTCTTATCGTTCCATTTATTGACGAGTCCGGTCATCTCGCCGCCGAGTTCGCGGAGTTTGTGGATGTCGTGGACCATTTCCGCGCGGGTGAGTCCGGTGATCGAGTAATCCTTGCGGAGGTAGATGGCCTGCTCGGGGCAGACTTCCTCGCAGAGGCCGCAGTAGATGCAACGGATCATATCGATGTCGAATGCCTTCGGGCGCTTCTCGACCTTGCCCCAGCGCTCTTCGGCGGGAATTTCCTCGGGATGGATCGTGATGGCGCGGGGCGGGCAGATGAATTCGCAGAGTTGGCAGGCGACGCAGCGGTCGCGCCCGTAATCGTCGCTGACGAGCGTGGGTGCGCCGCGATACCAGGCGGGCATGTGGGCGTCCCATTTTTGCTCGGGGTATTGCATGGTCACCTTCGTGCGGCCGAGGACCTGCAGCACAAGGTGGCGAAGGGTGATGAAAAGACCGCCAAGGATTGTGGGTAGGTAAATTTTCTCAGCCCAGGTGAGGCGCGGGCGCTTGACGGTGTATGCCATGTCAGTGGGTGCTTTCTAACAACTCGCCACATCCGTGGCAACGCCGGACTCGGAATTTCTTGGCGTGCCGCCGCGACGGATCAGCTGAGTTTTTGGAACATCCGGATGGCGGCCGCGGGGACGAATTGCGAGAGGTCTCCGCCGAAGCGCGCGACTTCCTTCACGATGCGCGAACTGAGGTAGGTGTAGTCCTCCTTCGGCGTCAGGTAAACGGTCTCGAGGCGCGGCTCGAGTTTGCGGTTCATGAGCGCCATCTGGAACTCGAACTCGAAATCCGAAACGGCGCGGAGACCGCGGATGACCGTGAACACGCCGTGCTCCCGCGCAAAGTCCACCAGCAAGCCCTCGAGGGGCAGGATGGTGACGGCAGGATTTTCCCCGATGCCCTCGCGGAGCATTTGCAAACGGTCCTCGACCCCGAAGAGTGGACCCTTCCCCCGGCTCGCGGCGACAGCGACGATGACATTTGAAAAAATTTGCGTGGAGCGCCGGATGACATCGATGTGACCGAAGTGGACGGGGTCGAAGGTTCCCGGGTAGATGGCGCGATTTCCGTTCATGCGATTGGGCATGGGTTCACACAAAGTGTGGGTCTTGGGAAGGGCGAAGTGTTTGCGAGCGGCCGCGGGATCAGGCGCGGCGGGACTTCTGCTTGGTGCCGGGTCGGGCATCAGCCGAACTTTTCCCCTGCAGCCACTCGAGGCCGTGGAGGACGAACTGCCAGCGGCCGCGGTAGGTGGAGAGCTGTCCGTAGAAACGCAGGTGCTCGTTCTCCCGGGCGGCGGCGCGGATTTTTTCGCGGAGTTCACGGTTGTGGGTGAAGACCGAGTATTCGAGGCCGTTCAGCGTGACGCTGACATGCCCGCGTTCGTTGACGGAGGCGGGTCCGTCCACGAGGAAGACCTTGCCATCGTAGGTGCCGTCCCGGAAATCGGCGTCGGCCGGCTCGCTGCCGGGTTTGACGGCTTTTTTGAAGAGGTCCACGGAAGAGATCAGGCGCACCGTGCCGGCGGGGCCTTCGACGACAGTGCTGGGATTTTTCAATGCCATCCACTTGGCGCGCGGGGAACCTTCGACCACGCGGAAGCGGGCGAGGATCGGGAAATGGTCCGAGAACCCGCCTGGCCGCGAGCCACGCGACCAACGGTAAGGGCGACCGAAGACATCGGTGTTCATCGCAGGGAATTTCAGGACCTCGAAGCTGTTGTCGCGATATTGGAGGCCCTTGGTGTCGTAGAGCCCGCGGGAGGCGAGGATGTGCATGAGCGTGCCCCACTCGTCGCGGTAGATGTCACTGCCGCGGGCGCGGGTGGGGAGTTCGAACCAGAGGTTGTAGAGGTCGCTGCGTTTGCGGAGCGCGAGTTCGTTGCCCTGCGAGCCGAGGACATCTATGAGGGCGCTCTCGCGGTATTCGGGGTAGCGGCGGTTTTGGTTGTAGTGGGAATTGAAATCCCCGGCGACGAACACATCGGCCAACGGGTCCTTGGCGAAAATCTGGTCGAGCCGCTCGCGCAGTGTGCGGGCATTGCCGAGACGGACCCTCTCGTTGCGGGGATCGCCCGCGCCGGATTTCCAGTGGTTGGCGAAAACCGTGAGCGGATGCCCGTTCACATCCAACTGGACTTCGAGGATCGAACGCGCGCCGGGGGTCGGGTGCGTGATCACCGAGGTAATGGGGAAGCGGGAGAAAACCACATTGCGCACCGAGCGCGGCCGACCGTCTTGATAAGTCCCGGGCAAATCCGAGGTCGTGGCGACATGGTATCCGCGCAACCCGGCTTCCTCGCAGGCTTTGAGGAGCCATGCCTCGGCGGGCAATCCGGCGATATCGGCCGGCAGCGGATTCTGCATCGCGAGGTCGCGGAGTTTTTTGTCTTTCACCGAATCCAGCCACCCGCGGAGGTCGCCGACAGTGGTCATCGGCGACTGGTCGATTTCGATTTCGTTGAAAACCACCACATCCGGACCGGCACCCGAGTCCACCTTCGCCAAAACCCGCGCGATGTTCTCGAGCTTCACCGCCATGTGCTCGGGCGTGTAGGTGGCGGGTTGATATTCGTCGTAGTTCGCGATGCCGTCCAAATCGAACAGGTTTTCGACATTGTAAGTCACCAAGGAAAAGTCCTTGGCGATGAGATGGGAAGTGAGGAAGGCCAGGAATGCAAGACCCGGCAAAATCAGTCGCAACATGTTTCTGATTGAGTTGAAAAACTCTACGCCCGAATGGCAAACAGGGCAAGTGGATTCCTGTGAATAACTTTGGATTCCACTCTATTTCATTCTACGCGCCAATAACTTTCACCGCATGAAAACAAACCCGATTTTCGCGGGTTTTATGGCGCGTATTGGAGCGCCATCGATCGCGCGATCGAGGCGATGCGCTCGCAGAGCTGTTGGGGTTCGAGGACCTTGGCATGGCTCCCCCATCCCAGGATCCAGTTTTCCAGATCGGGAGCGAGGCCGACCTCGAGCGTGAGTTCCGCCCCGCCGCCGGGGAGCGGTTTGAGCTTTTGGGTGCGGTGCCAAACCCTCTCCGCCGCGAGCCGGGCGCCGAACGGGTCGAGCCGCAACACCACACGCGAAGGCTTGGGCGTTTCGAACGCCGAGAAGCTGCCCTCCAACATCCCACGCACGGAAAAATCCGCCGGGCGCTGGAATTTCCTCGCGAGCAGCTTCGGTGAGCTCAACCGGCTGAGCGCGAAGGTGCGGACCTTGCCGCGCACGAGGTCGTTGCCGATGAGATACCATTGGTTGTCCATGCAACCGAGGTGGTAGGGCTCGATGCGGCGCCGCTCGGGTTTCGACCCGCGCAGCTTGTGGTAGTCGAACTCCACGGTCACATGCCCGACCACGGCGCGGGAGAGGATTTCAAAAACCCCCAGCTCCTGGATGGCATATCCGACCGGACGGAACGAGACGGCTTCGGCGAGTTCGGAAAACGAAACGCGCTCCTCACCGCCGAGCGTGTCCGCCATTTTTTTGAAGGCGGCGCGGAGGGGTTTTTCGAATGCGGTGCCCTTGTATTGCTCGAGGGATTTTTGTGCGACCAGCAGGGCGAACAATTCGGCCTCGGACATCGCCACCCCGGGGAACGAGGAGACCGGGCGCGAGTAGCGGTAGCCGCGTTCGAGCGCATCGTAGTCGATCGGCAGTGACATCCGGTCGCGCATGAATTCGATGTCGCGCTGGATTGTCTTTTGCGAGACCTCGAGCTCGGCGGCGATGGTGAAGCAATTCGGGAAATCGCCGCGCTGGAGCAGTCCGTGGATCCGCAACATCCGGGCGATCGGCGGGCGCGAAGAGGGAGCGCCGTCGGCGGGCGGCGTGGCGGGCGCAAGCGCCAGCTGCTTCTGGGATGCGGAACGGGTTTTGGATTTCGCGCCCATCGGGGAGTGCTTGGAAACTACCAGTGCCGGCGGCGCGCTCAAAGGACAATCCCCCATCGAAACTGGTGCGGCCGATGGCGCGCCTGCCCTGCGGTTTGCCCAAAACCACGAGGCGACGCGACGCCATCGGCCGCATGGGGTTTCTCGCAAATTCGATCCGGTCCCGCCATGGGGCGAAAGCCCCACTCGCCCCGGCGCGGCGCTTCCCGAATTGTCCAGCGCCGTGATTTTTCCCAGCGCACCAACAATCTTAGCGAAGCACACCCAATGAACGGCCATCCATTCATGTGGCCGGGCAAGCCGGCGCCGCTCGGCGCCACCTGGGAGTGCACGGGGATAAATTTCGCGCTCTACTCGGAAAACGCCACCCGCGTCGAATTGTGCCTCTTTGAATCGCCCGACGCCAGACGCCAGACGCTGAGCATCGACCTCCCGGAAAAGACAAACCATGTCTGGCACGGCTTCCTGCACGGCGCCGCGCCGGGGCAAATCTACGGCTACCGGGTCCACGGCCCGGATGAAGCGGCGTCCGGCCACCGCTTCAATCCGAATAAAATCCTCCTCGACCCCTACGCGAAATCGATCGCGCGCCCGCTCGTTTGGGAGCCCTGCCTCGCGGATCCCGGAGCCGACTCCTCACCGTGCGCCCCGCTCGCGCGCGCCATCGATCCATCGGGAACATGGAACCCCGGTCCGCGCCCATCCACCCCCTGGCACGAAACGGTGGTCTACGAACTCCATGTGAAGGGATTCACGAAACTCAACACCGCGGTCCCGGAAAAACTGCGCGGGACCTTTGCGGGCCTCGCCTCACCGGCCGCCGTGGCGCACCTGAAAAGCCTCGGCGTGACCGCCGTCGAGTTGATGCCGGTCCACTACCATGTGGACGAACCGCAACTGCTCACGCGCGGCCTGTCGAACTACTGGGGCTACAACACGCTCGGCTTTTTCGCGCCGGACCCCCGCTTTTCCTCGGGCGGACCGGAAACCGCCGTCGCCGAATTCCGCGAAATGGTCCAAGCCCTCCACGCGGCGGGCATCGAAGTCATTCTCGATGTTGTTTACAACCACACGGCCGAAGGCGGCGAAACCGGCCCCACCCTTTCGATGCGCGGAATCGACAACGCCTCCTACTACAGGCTGGCCGCCGACCGCAGCCGGTATGTGGATTTCACCGGATGCGGGAATTCCCTGAATGTCGCAAACCCGCAAGTGCTCAAGCTCATCATGGACTCGCTCCGCTATTGGGTCGTGGAGATGGGCGTGGACGGGTTCCGCTTCGACCTCGCCAGCGCCCTGGCGCGCGAACTCTCCGAAGTGGACCGGCTCGGCGCGTTTTTCGACATCATCCACCAGGACCCGGTCCTCTCGCAGGTGAAGCTCATCGCGGAGCCGTGGGATCTCGGGCCGAACGGCTACCAGGTGGGCAACTTCCCGGTCCTGTGGACGGAATGGAACGGGCGATACCGGGATTGCGTCCGGCGCTTTTGGAAGGGCGACGGCGCCACGGTGAACGAACTGGCCACCCGCCTCGCGGGCAGCAGCGACCTTTACTCGCGCAATGGGCGCCGCCCGCACGCGAGCCTGAACTTTTTCTCATGCCACGACGGCTTCACGCTCGCGGACCTCGTCGCACACAACCAAAAACACAACCAGGCTAACGGCGAGGGGAACCGCGACGGCGCGAATGAAAACTTCAGTTGGAACTGCGGTGAGGAAGGGGCGACCTTGGACCCGGAGGTGCTGGAACTCCGCGCCCGGCAGCGCCGGAATTTCCTCGCCACCCTCCTGCTTTCACAGGGCGTCCCGATGCTCTCCGCCGGCGACGAGTTCGGCCGCTCCCAATCGGGGAACAACAATGCCTATTGCCACGACTCCCCGCTTTCGTGGCTCGATTGGCACCTCGAGCCGTGGCAACGCGCGCAGCTCGATTTCGTCCGCCGCCTCATCGAACTCCGCCGCTCCCAGCCAGTCTTCCGCCGCCGCCATTTCTTCCAGGGGCGCGCCATCCACGGCGCCGAAACCAAGGACATTTACTGGCTTTGCCCGGACGGCGTGGAAATGACCCTGAAGGATTGGGCCTCGCCGGATGTGCGGTGCCTCGGCATGGGGTTGATCGGCGACCAGATCCTCGAGTGCGGCGAACACGGCGAGCCGATCCGCGGCGACTCGTTCCTCATCCTGATGAACGCCTGCGACGCCGAAGTCCCGTTCCACATCGGCTCCCGCGAGAGGCAGATCGAATGGAACCTCGTGCTCGACACCTCGGTTGGCTTCACCCCGCCGGAGCCCGTCGTCTACGCGCACATGGCGGCATATCCCCTGAAACCCAATTCACTCGCCGTGCTGCAGCCGCACCCCATCGCCCTGCCCTGAACACGGTCAGTATTTGAGAACCTTCGAAAGGAACGCGAGCGTGGCTGGTGTTTTCGGGCTTTCGAAAAATTCCGCAGCCGGCGCGATCTCGGGAATTCCGCCATCGGCGACAAATGCCACAAGATCGGCCGTCTGGCGCGCAAAGCCCATCTCGTGCGTGACAAGCACCAACGGCCTCCCTTCCTCGCGCAATTCGGCGATCACATCGAGAACCTCGGAAGTCATCTCGGGATCGAGCGCCGAGGTCGGCTCGTCGAGCAGAAGGAATGCGGGATTCGTGGCGAGCGCCCGCGCGATCGCCACCCGCTGGCGCTGGCCGCCGCTGAGTTGAGCCGGTTGTTTGTGCGAATGCCCGTCCAACCGGAAACGCCGCAAGACCGCTTCCGCCCGCTCCACGGCTTCGTTGCGCGGAACGCCATGCACATGCACGAGCGGCAAAACCACATTCTCGAGCGCGCTCAGATGCGGAAAGAGATTGAAGGCTTGGAAAACAATTCCCGCCCGCGCCCGGTGCGCGCGCAGCCCTTCCTCGTCGGACGGCAGCCTCCGCCCATCCAAAAACACCGCACCCTTATCGGGAGTGTCGAGTCCCGCCAGCAACCGCAGCAGCGTGGACTTGCCTCCGCCCGAGGGACCGACCAGCGCCAGCGCGTGCCCGAATTCCGCCTCGAGCGACACATCCCGCAGCACCGTCTGCGGGCCGAACGATTTTGAAACACCCTCGAGCCGGATGTTCACTGCGTCGCGGTGTTCCCAATTACCTCGTCCGGCACGATTCCGAAATCCGGCAGCGGCGCTTCGACGATCTCCTCCACAATCACCGGGTCGAACGGAACACCCGGCGCAACAGGCGGCGCGGGCTTGAGGTCCGCAAAATCCATGTAGCCCGTCCGGTTGTCCGCGAGCCGCACAAACGCATACCCGCTGTCTTTTTTAAGCAGGCTCAGGAAAGTGTCCTTCGGGATTTTTTTCGGCGGCATGGCTTGCAGCGGTCCGCGCGCATAGAAATCCGCCTCGCGCTGCGTCATGTATTCCGGCGGCGACTCCTGGTTGAACAACTCCACCGAAGCGCACCCGGAAACCAGAACCGCCGTCAGAAGGATTAGCGCCCTATGTCTCATAGCGCGACTTGTTCTCGAGGTGCTTTGCCAGGAGGGAGACGGGCATCGTAAGCGCAAGATAGCATGCCCCGAGCGGAACGAAACTCTCAAAAGTGCTGTAGGTCGCGGAATTCACCTGGTTCGCCGCGAAGGTCAGCTCGGAAATCCCGATGATGTAGAGCAGCGACGAGTCCTTGATGATCGAGGAAAATTGCCCCGCGAGCGGCGGCAGGATCTGCCGCGCCACCTGCGGAAAAACCACAAGCCGGTAGGTCTGCGGAACCGTCAGCCCGACCGCCCGTGCGGAATCCCATTGCGTGCGGCCGACACTCTCGATCCCCGCGCGAACCATCTCCGCGATGTAGGCCCCGCTGAAAAGCGAGAGGATCACAATCCCCGTGCCGATCCTGTTGTCGATCCCCACCGCATGCGCCACGCCGTAGAATCCGAACAACACCAGCACCACCAGCGGCAGCCCGCGCACGGTTTCCACATAGGCCGCCGCCGTATAGCGCAGCGGGAGGAACGCCGACCGCCTGGCCAGCGCCGCCGCAAAGCCCACCACAGTGCTCAACACCAAGGCCGCCCCCGAAATCCACACCGTGTTCATCCATCCGTCCAAAAAAGTTTCCCTGTAGCCCCAAACTTTTTCCCATCCCTGCAGCGACTCGGAAAATGCCAGCCAGCAAACCGCCGAATACCCCGCGAGGAGCAGCGCTGCGCTCACCGCCTTCCCCGCCAGCGGCGCCGGGCGCCCCGGCCGGTCGAAAAAAATCGCCGCCGCCATGCCTCCCCTACCCCGGCTTCGCCTCGAGCGAAACCAACTCCCCGCGTTCGAACCGCGCCGTCAACTGGATCGGATGGCAGCACACCGAACAATCCTCGATCGTCTCGAGCGGCGAAAACGAAGTGTCCACCAGGATCCCGAAAACCTCGCCGCAATACGGGCACTCGACCTCGATGTCCTCGACGCGGTCCATCGCGCCCGCTCAGGTTTCGACTTCGAGCCGCGGCGCGTCGCTCCACAAGCCCTCGAGGTCGTAAAGCGCCCGCTTCCCCGCGAGGAAGAGGTGGCAAATCACATCGCCATAATCGACCACGATCCACTGGCTGGAGGGAAAACCATCCTCGGCCTTGGGCTTTTGCCCGTGCGCCTCGCGAACCTTCTCGCGGATGGACGAGGCGATCGCCTTGAGTTGCGGTTCGGAGTCCGCCGAGCACACCACAAAGAAATCCGTGAAGTCCGAAACGCTGCGCATGTCCATTGCCACGATGTCGCCAGCCTTCTTGTCGGCCGCGGCCGCGGCACACGACCTTGCGAGTGTTTCGGAATCAACCATTCCGGTAGAGGCGGTGCCGCTCGATGATCTCCATGCTTGAATGCGGCAGCAGATAACGCACCGACCGCCCGTCCGCAACCCGTTTCCGGATGTCCGTCGAGGAAATGTCCACATTCCTGGAAACAACCGGCAGCCCCTGGGGATCCCCCACCGACCCGCGCGCCAACACCACGAACTCCGCGAGCGCCCGCAATTCGCCGATGTCCTTCCAGGTGTGCAGCGCCGCGAGGTTGTCCTCGCCGATGAAATAAAAAATCCCCGCTTCGGGAAA
>JBMOIA010000035.1:0-10231 GCA_049317565.1 Terrimicrobiaceae bacterium
GCCCCTGGACCTCGGAATATTCGAAGACCTTCCCCTCGAAGTTGCGGATCACGATTTTCTCCGCGTCGTGGTAAAGCACATATCCGGGATTGATCGGCACCTTGCCGCCGCCGCCCGGCGCATCGATGACGAATTGCGGCACCGCATAGCCGCTCGTGAAGCCGCGCAGCGCCTCGATGATTTCGATGCCCCGCGCCACCGGCGTGCGCAAATGGGAGGATCCCCGGATCAGGTCGCATTGGTAGAGATAGTATGGACGCACCCGGCAGAGCAGCAGTTTGTGGACCAATTCCCGCATCGTCTCCACATTGTCGTTCACGCCGGCGAGCAGCACGCTCTGGTTGCCGAGCGGCACACCGGCATCCACCAAGCGCCCGAGCGCCTCGCGCACCTCGGCCGTCAACTCCCGCGGATGGTTCGCATGCACACTCATCCAGACCGGATGGTGTTTTTTCAAAACCGCGCAAAGTTCGGGCGTGATCCGCTGCGGCAGGAAAATCGGAATGCGTGTGCCGATGCGCAAAAACTCCAGATGGGGAATCGCCCGCAGCCGCGTCAGAAGCGCATCGAGCTTCGCATCGGAAAACAACAGGGCATCACCTCCCGAGAGCAGCACATCGCGCACCTCGGTATGTTTTTCCAGATAGCGGAACGCCTCCTCGAAATCCGTCACCAGTTCCTGCTCCCCCGCCCCGCTCACCACGCGGCTCCTCGTGCAATACCGGCAATACGATGCACACCGGTCGGTCACGAGAAACAACACCCGGTCTGGATACCGGTGCACCAACCCCGGCACCGGCATGGACGAATCCTCGCCACAAGGGTCCGCCATGTCGTGCGGAGAATCCTGGCTTTCCTCGATCCGCGGCACCACCTGCCTCCGGATCGGACAGCCGGGATCCTCGGGATCGATCAAATTGAAAAAATGCGGCGTGATCGACATCGCCAGCTTCTTCCCCGCGAGCAAAACCCCGGCACGCTCCTCGCGGCTCAATCGAATCTTCCCTTCGAGTGCCTCGAGCGAGTTGATGCGGTTTTTGAGCTGCCAGCGCCAATCGTTCCAATCCGTTTCCAGCGTCCCCGCCCAGAAACCTGGTGCGTGGGAAACGAAGCGCCCGTTCATTGCGGCGTGTGCGTCCGGCATGGAAATCGGCGAAAGGCTACGGAGATTGCTCAGGGTGTCAACGCGGGTCTTCACCCCGCCACAGCCCTACCGCGCCGCCAACAAACCATCCAACCCGTCGAGCACGATCTGCGACCAGGTCTCGAATTCGTCCCGCCGCGCGAGGAGTTCATCCCGCCCGGCGAAACCCAACTCCGCGATGGCCGCCTCGCCGGGAGCCACATCGGCGGACTCCAGTTCCACAAGGTGCACCACCCCGAGGTGCACACGGCCGACCTCGGTCGAGTCGTCATTGATCAACGCCACCGCCCGCTCGGTGAAACCGCCGCCGAGCCGCAACTCCTCGGAAATCTCACGCCGCACCGCATTGTGGTAGGCGGGACTGTCGAGGTGCTCGGGATTTTCATCGGTGTCGTTCACATGACCGCCGATGCCGACAGAGGATTTGGCCACGAGCCGCTTCTCGCCGGATTTCGCCCCGCGCCGGTAGTGCAGGATTTTCCCGCCGTGAAAAAACACCGCATACGGGATGATTTGCTTGAGGGAGGGATCGTCCTCAGCCGCGGACCTCGGCGCGAAGAAATTGTTCTCACGCCTCAGGAACGCGGGCAGATAATCGTCCACCCGCTCGCAGAGCCCCTGGAAACTTCCCAGCGCATCGAAAAATTCGCGCCGCACCACCAATACCTGTTCTTCTGAATCGGACATGTGGCGCAGACAATCGCGCCCACCTGCCGCCCGGCAAGGCAAATCCCGCACGCCGCATTTTTCTTGCCCCTTGCATGCAGGGGGGCGTTCTGGGAAAACCCCCGCCCGATGACCGAAGAACTCACCCAAGCCGTGGAAACCGGCTCGCTCGACAAAAAAACCGCCGAAAAACTCGACCTCCTCGCGCCCGGCACCTTCTGCACCCACAAAAGCTGGGGATTCGGACGCGTCGCGGAATGGAATCTCCCCGGCGGCCAGATCCTGATCGATTTCAAAACCCGCAAAAACCACCCGATGCAAACCGCCTACGCGGTGGAAACCCTCACCCCGCTCGCCCCGGAGCACATCCTCGCCCGCGCCAACAACGATCCCGAAGGGGTTCGCGCCGCAGCCTCCTCGGATGCCGTCGGCCTCGTGCGCTCGATCCTCGCCGACCTCGGCGGCAAGGCCACTGCCGACCAAATCGCCGCCGCTCTCGCCCCGGCCATGGACGCCACCGCGTTCAAGCGCTGGTGGGATCCCGCCCGCAAGAAAATGAAGGCGGACGGCCATTTTAAAATCCCGGTCAAAAAAACCGACCCCTGCGTCCTCCTCGACGCACCCGTGGATTCGGGCACGGGCATCATCGCCGCATTCGCCGAGGCCCGCCACCCCAAGGACCAACTCCTCGCCTTGGACCGCATCTGCAAATCCCTCAGCGAACTCGCGGGCAAGAACGCCGAAGTCGCCGTGCTTCTCGGCCAGATCGGCGAGGCCGCCCAGCGCCTCTCCCGCCTCAATCCCGCACAGGCGATCGAACTCCTCGCCGCCCGCGACGAAATCGCAGGCCGCTTCCCGGCGCTCAAAGAACAAGCCGCCTCGCCGGCCATCGCCGAAATCCTCACCGCCGAATCCTCGCGCCTTTCCGAGATTTTCAGCGCCATCCCCGGCGCCCGCCAGCGCGAGGTCCTCGAAGCCTTCGACGCCGCCTTCCCGGAAAATTGGCAGGACAAGGCACTGCGCCTCGTGCGAGACGGCGCAGGCCGCCTCATCGCCGATGTCTGCCGCCTCTTCGAACGCCGCGGCGAGAAGGAACGCTTCCAATCCGCAGTCCAGCGCTGGATCAGCGAACGAGCCACTTCGTCCGAACTCCTCATCTGGCTTTGCAAAGAACGCGACAAGCGTTTCCCCGCCCTCTTCAACGCCGAACTCCTTGCCGCTGTCTTCAGCGCGCTCGAGGCCGACCTCCTCGCCGAGAAGCGCACCTCACGCCTCAAGGACCTCCTCATCGACGACCACGAACTCATCGGCGACCTCCTCGCCGGCGCCGAGCGCGATGTCGTCCGCGACACCATGCGCAAACTCCTCCTCACCCCGGCCATCGAGGATCTCTCGAAACGCTCGCTCATGGCGCGCATCGTGAAGCTCTACCCGGAAACCCAAGCGATGATCACCGGCGTCGCCGCCGAGCAGGATGGCGAAGCCAGCGAAACCCTCATCGTCTCCTGGCCCAGCCTCGAAAAACGCAAGGCGGACCTCGACCACCTCATCACCCGCGAAATCCCTCAAAACCTCCGCGACATCAATATCGCCAAGGAACAGGGCGACCTCCGCGAAAACGCCGGCTTCAAAGCCGCCAAGGAGCACCAGCGCGTCCTCCAGCGCCGCAAGGTCGAAATGGAACGCGACCTCGCCCTCGCGCGCGGAACCTCCTTCGAAACGCCGAACACCGAGCAGGTCTCGATCGGCACCGTCGTCACGATCCGCAATCCCGACGGCACCTCGGAAACCTTCAGCATCCTCGGAGCATGGGACAGCGCCCCGGAACTCGGCATCGTCTCCTACAAGGCGGGCCTCGGCCAGAGCCTGCTCGGCACCGCCGCAGGCCAGTCGGTCGAACTGCCCTCCGAACATGGAACCCGCCAGGCCGTGGTGGAATCCATCGCGCCGTTCACGGACCATTCGATCCTCGCTGAAAAAATCCATGTGCTGAAAGGCGAGCCGCAACCGGCCTGACCCGAGCCCCGCGCCAGCACCAATCCAGCGTGACAGCGCCGCACCGGCGCTGATACTCGCGCCATGGAACTCCTCAAAACGCTGGCAGCCGCTTTGAGCCTCGGCGCCCTCGCGGGCGTCAACCTCTACCTCACCGTTTTCGTCACCGGCCTCGCCGCACGCTTCGACTGGGTGGATTTCCCGCCCGCCCTCACCGGTCTCGAGGCCCTCGGCTCGCCGGTCATCCTCGCCATTTCAGGGGTGTTGTTCCTCGTGGAATTCCTCGCCGATAAAATCCCGTGGGTCGATACCGCCTGGGATGCCGTCCACACCTTCATCCGTCCGGTCGGCGCGGCGGCTATTGCTGTGGCCGCCATTGGCGACGCGCACCCGGTCTTCGAGGTTTCCGCTGCGCTCCTCGCCGGCGGCATGGCGCTCTCCACGCATTTCGCGAAAGCCGGCACCCGCCTCGCCGCCAACACCTCGCCCGAGCCCTTCACCAACACCGGCCTCAGCCTCGCCGAAGACGGACTGGTCCTCGTCGGACTCGCGCTGCTCGCATGGAGTCCGTTCATCGCCATTTTGGTGATCGGCGGCGCCACCATAGCCATTCTCGCATTCCTGCCCCGCCTGCTCCGCGCCATGTCGGTCAACCTCCTCTTCGCCTGGAAAAAACTCACCTGCCCGCCCCGAGACTCATTGCCGGTCGAACCCGGCGCCCACCTGTCCCACGGCCTTGAAAAAATCCTGCGCCGCTCGCACACATCGAAGACGCCCGTTGAATGGACGCTGCCCTGCATCAGCAAAAAAGGCGACATCCTCCCCGCCAACATCCGCGGCGCCCTCGTCCAACTCAAAGACGAACCCAACCTCCTTCACTTCGTCGGCAAAACCTGGCGCGACTCCATGCACGGCGCCCTCGACACCGCCGGCGCCTCGGTGGAATTCACGGAAGGCTTCCTCACGCACAAACTCGAAATCACCCACCCAAGCGGGCAGCCTCGCCAAGCTTTCCTCTTTGATCAAACCCAACTCCCCGCCGCCTACAAACTCGCGGAAAAACTCCGCACGGAAATTCCCTCCCGGGATTGAACGAAAAAACTACCGCACCCGCGGCAGGTTTACCTTCGGCGCCTGCACGACGATTTTCTGGGTGGCCATCAGGGAAACCGGCTCATCGTTGCGGCTCATGGCGAGCATGTGGCGGTCGAACAACTCCACCGCCTCCGTCCGGGCCATGCGGTCGTTCAGGTTGAGCAACTGCAGCCGCTCGCTGTAATCGCGGAAATCCACGCGCACCTTGCCGAGCGTCAGCAATTGCACAAGCACACCGAGCACATGGGCGTTCGAGTAGCCGAGCTTCAGCACATACTCGTCGATCTTGTCCGCCAACGGGACGATGATGGGATCAGGTTGTTTGACCGCATCTCCACCCAAGAAGGTCTTCGTTTCGGAGACCATGATGTCCTTGGTGGATTTGGAGGGTGGAGGGTTCAAAGCGCGGGCAAACTATCAAAACCGGTTTCCCGGGCAACTCCTTTTGCGTGATTTCACGGCGATGATCCGAAATTCAATTCTCCAAAGGGCCGCGCCAGTTCACTGGGGCATATTGTCCAGGGCGCGAACATCTCCCCACTGGACCAATCGTTCATCGCGCAAATAGACAAAAAATTCCCCGGAGTCCTGCTCCTCGAAACGAAGCACTTCGATCCGACTTCCTCCGGCATCCTCCCGCGCCGCCACCACCGTGAAGCGCTTCCCGAGAACCTTGGTCACACGATCCTTCGACACCCCGAGTTCCAACTTCTGCGCCCGCGAGGAAAGCGAACTGGCACAACCAAACAACAGCACGCAACTGGCCGAGAGAATGATGGCGATGCTTTTCATATCGGAAAAACCATATGCATGACTCCAAAACCTGCAATCCCGACGAAAAAAAAGCCTCTCCCATCAGGTGGAAACTCCATTTGCCAAGCGGATGGTCTTTTCCCACACTCCGCGCGCCATGAAAAACCCGATCGTCTTCTGCGGCGCGCTTGTTCTGATTCTGAATGCGGCCGCTCCGTTTTGCCCGGACCCGCGGGGACACCTCGCTGCGCAAATCGCCTCCATCCTCCTCGGCGCTGCCATCGCCATTCTCGCCATCCGCCGCTCCCCCACCCCGGCCGCGCCGGCCGCAGTCCTGCCTCCCCGGCCCGAAGCCGAGATCGTCGCTTTCCTCGCGCTTCTCCAGGAGCACGGCCGCCTCGTGGATTTCGCCAAGGAGGACATCGGCGGCGCCTCGGATCAACAACTCGGTTCCGCCGCACGCGTCGTGCATGCCGGCTGCCGCAAGGTCCTTGACGAGTATTTCGAGATCGCCCCGCTGCGCTCCGAAAAGGAGGGAGCCCCGGTGACTCTTGAACAAGGTTACGACACCACCGCACACCGCCTCCTCGGCTCGGTCCCCGACCGCCCTCCATTCCAAGGAAAAATCCTGCACCCCGGCTGGGTGTCCCGCTCGGTCAAACTTCCACGCCTCGCCGCCGAACCGCGCGGACCCTGGCCGGTCATCGCCCCGGCGGAAATCGAAGTCCGTAATTGATCCAAACTCTCAGCGGGCCGGTCTTCATCCGCCGTTTTTAAAAAACCATGGGCACCTACATCGGCATCGATCTCGGAACGAGCAATTGCGCCGCGGCTTTGGCCACAGGCGACGCTCCACCCGAAATCCTCCCCATCACCCAGGTCGCCTCGGTGAACGGCATAGCCGAAAAAAACCTACTCCCCTCGGTGGTCTATCTCCCCTCGGCGGCAGAATTTCCCGGCGGCGTGCCGGCGCTGCCCTGGCAAAAGGAGCCGCGCCAATGGCTCTGCGGCCTCCACGCCCGCGAACGCGGCGCCCTGCAGCCTGACCGCCTGATTGTTTCGGCCAAAAGCTGGCTCTGCCATCCACAGGTGGACCGCCGCGCCGCGATCCTCCCGTGGCAAAGCGAAACCGTTTCGGAAAAATGGTCCCCGCTCGCCGTTTCGGAAAAACTCCTCGCCCATCTTCTCGCGAACCTTCCTGCAGCGGAGTCCATCCAACCAGTCATCACAGTCCCCGCATCCTTCGACGAAGCCGCCCGCGGCCTCACGCTGGAAGCCGCCCGTCTCGCCGGCCTCGCTGAAGCCACACTCCTTGAGGAACCGCAGGCCGCCTTCTACGCCTGGCTCGGCAACCACGGCTCCGACTGGCGCCAACAAGTCGCCGCGGGCGACATCATCCTCGTTTGCGACATCGGCGGCGGCACGGCAGACTTCAGCCTCATTGCGGTTTCGGGCCGTGAAGGAAACCTCGCCCTCGAGCGCGTCGCCGTTGGCGAGCACCTCCTGCTCGGCGGCGACAACATGGACCTCGCCCTGGCCCACCACACCGCCGCACAACTCGAAACCGCAGGCACCGCGCTCGACGATTGGCAGTTCCTCGCACTCGTCCAATCCGTTCGCTCCGCAAAGGAGGCACTCCTCTCGGACTCCTCCCTCGCCGAAGCCACGCTCGCCATTCCCTCGCGCAGCAGCCGCCTCATCGCTTCCACGATTTCCGCCAAACTCACTCGCGCCGACCTCGAATCCACGGTGCTCGACGGTTTTTTCCCAATCACTGCTCCGGACGAAATGCCACAAGTCCGACGCGCCGGCGGCCTCCGCGAGTCGGGCTTGCCCTATGCACCGGACGCCGCCATTTCGAAACACCTCGCCCGTTTCCTCACCCGCGCCCGTGAGAACATCGCCTCCTCGCCCGCACTTCTCGCCGCCGCAGGGGGATTGGAAAAAACCGGAGCCAGCCCGCTCATCGTCCCCGACGCCGTTCTTTTCAACGGCGGCGTGTTCAATGCCGCCCCCCTTCGCCGCCGGGTCCTCGAGTTGCTCTCCAAATGGTCCGGCCGCCCCGTGCGCGAACTCCAAGGCGCCAGACCCGACCACGCCGTGGCCATCGGCGCCGCCATCTACTCGCGCCTCCGTGCCACTGGCAAAGGACTCCGCATCAAATCCGGCACCGCACGCTCCTACTACATCGGCATGGAATCTTCCGCCATGGCGGTCCCTGGACGCCGCCCCGCTGTGAAGGCCCTCTGCGTCGCCCCGCAGGGAATGGAGGAAGGCACCTCCCATGAAATCGCCGACCGCGAATTCCTGCTCTACACCGGCGAGACTTCCGAGTTCCGCTTCTTCCAATCCGAAATCCGAGCTGGCGACCAGCCGGGCGAGATCCTGCCCGACGCCTCCACCCTCGAGGAGTCTGCAAAACTTCAGGTCGAAATCCCTCCACCCGCTGGACACCAACCCGGCGAGGAAGTCCCCGTGCGCCTCCGCGCCCATGTCACCGAGCTCGGCAACCTCGAACTCCACTTCATCCACACCGCCACCTCGGAAAGCTGGAAGCTGGAATTCAATGTCCGCCTCCAATAGCGCCCGCGCCGCTCAGGCCCGAAACCGCATCAACGAATAAAAATCCCCCGCATCGCGAAAAAGCTTGGCGGGCTCGCGGAATCCCGCCTCGCTGGCCATCGCCATCCAAGTGTTCTCCGACTCCGGAAAATCCGATGAGCGCACATGCTCCCAAACAGCGTCCTTCGCTGCAGCGGAAAACTCGGTCCATGTCCGATCCATGTTTTCCCTCCAGCGCACCAGGCAATCCGTGCGCCCCTCGCCTCGCCCCAAGATGGGCTCGTAGAGATAAAAAAATCCGCCGTCAGCCAGGATTGCCCGAATCAACCGCATCGCCTCTCGCTTCGCGCCGCCATCGAAGTGGTGGAGCGACAGCCCGAGGTAAACCACATCGAACTTCCCGCGCGCACAACGCAAATGCTCGAGCAAATCGCTGCAGGAAAATTCACACCCGCAGCCCAGAGCGGCGGTGTTTCCCAGCGCCAGTTCCAGCGCCTCGTTGGAAAAATCCACACCGCGGTAAAAGCCGCACTCCTTGCCCGCAAGCACCCGGGATGTCGTCCACGCATCACCGCACGCGAGATCAAGGAAACGGAATCCAGTCGGCCACAAGTCCGCTTCGCGCCGCAGCACAGCCTCGACCTGACGGTGATGCAGCGTGTTGTGCTCGATGCACAGCCGGTAAACCTGCCATTGCGCAAAAAAGCGCTCCACCGCCCCGGCCGGCTCACTCATGGAGAGATCCAATCCGGATGGAAAACCACAAACTGCTCGCGCCCCTTGTGCAGCCCGAGTTGACCGAGAAATTCCACGGAATCGCCGCTCTTCCATTCGTCCAGCCTCTCGCGCAAACCCTCGTCATGCGCGAAGACCTCGAACTTCTCACCGCCAGCCTCGACCACCGGCGGTTCTTCCGAAACCAACTTTCCCCGAATGAAAAAAATCTCACCGCCATGGCGCCCAAGATCACGCGCTTCGGCAGAGCCGAAGACCGGCACATCGCCCTTCCGCACCGTTCCGTAGGGAATCTTCAGCCTCTCCGCGGAATCTCCGTCATCGGAGCCGGGCTTGGCCGGTTCGACCCGCACTTTCTTGTCTCCATCCTCCACCGTGCGGAACCGCGCCAACACCGGAAAATGGTCGCTCGCCCCGCCACCCGATTTCCCGGCATTCGTCCAACGCCTCGGCAGCTCCAGCGGCGTCGCCGCATTGAGCCCCGGCAGCACGACGCGTCCGAAGGAATTGTCCACATACTGGATTCCATTCCGGTCATAGAGTCCGGGCGTGATGATCTTTTGCATCAGCGTCCCCCAATATCCTCGGTGGTGGTCGGAACCCCGCTCCCCGGGCGGCACTTCATACCAGAGATTGTAGAGCGAGAATCCCCGTGCCGCAGCCGTCGCCGCCTCATCCCCGCGCGATCCGAGCACATCGTTCAATCCGCTCGGAACCAGTCCGGGAAAACACACAGACTGGTTGTAGTTGCTGTTGAAATCCCCCGCGACCAGCACATCCGCGGCAGGATCGGCCGCAAAAATCTCATCCAACCTCGACCGCAGCGTCTTCGCATTTTCCCGGCGTGACACTTCGGAATCCGGATCGCTCGCCCCGGATTTCCAATGGTTCACAAAAACCGTGAACGGCTTCCCATCCACATCCAGCGTGCATTCCAGAATGTCCCGGGCATTCGGCGTGGAATGGCTGCGCACCGCCGTGATCGGGAATTTGCTGAAGACCGCATTCTTCTGCGCCTTCACGCCACGGGCGCCGCCCGATCCCTCCAGCGCAGCGAGGTCGGCGGCATCGGACCCGATAGCCACATGGTAGCCGCGAAGGCCGATATCCTCGAGATGCTTCAGCAACAGCGCCTCGGAGGGCAACCCGCGCACAGCGTCATTGAAACGGTCGCCAAGCATCCGCTCGAGAGTCGTTGATCGGTATTTTTCAAGGAACTCCCGCAAATCGCCCGCAGTCGAGTCGGGCGAGAAATCGATTTCGATTTCATTGAACAAAACC
>JBMOIA010000036.1:0-10046 GCA_049317565.1 Terrimicrobiaceae bacterium
GTGGCCGATTTCCTGGAAATTCCCCACGGAGAGGCCCCCTCCCGCGCGAAGGTGGCGCGTCGCTGATTTCCCCCACCCACCCGAAAGGAAAAATCCATGGCCTCCTACGCCCATCCCGAAAGTCTTGTGGAAACCGCCTGGCTCGCCTCCCACCTCGACGACCCGTCCATCCGGATTGTCGAGAGCAACGAGGACGTCCTCCTCTACGGCACCGGCCACATCCGCAACGCCGTCCATATCGACTGGAAGGCCGACCTCAACGACCCCGTCCAGCGCGACTACCTCCAGCCATCCGCCTTTGCCGCCCTTCTCTCCCGCCACGGCATCACGCCCGAAACCACCGTGATCTTTTACGGGGACAAGGCCAACTGGTGGGCCGCCTACGCCCTTTGGGTCTTCCGCCTCTTCGGCCACACCCGGGTGCAGCTCCTCAACGGCGGCCGCGCCAAGTGGGTCGCGGAACAGCGCCCGCTCGTTCGGGACGTGCCATCCTTCCCCGCATCCTCCTATCCCGTGCCCAAGCGCCGGCACGACGAGGAAATCCGCGCCTTCCGCGAACAAACCCTGGCCCATAGCCAGGCCCGGCGCCCGCTCATCGATGTCCGCTCGCCCGGCGAGTTCAAAGGCGAGATCACCCACATGCCGGAATATCCGCAGGAGGGCGTCCTCCGCGGCGGCCACATCCCGGGGGCCCGCAGCATCCCGTGGAAAACCGCCGCCAACGATGACGGCACCTTCAAGTCCGCCGATGAGCTGGCCCGCATCTATCTCGGTCCGGACGGAAAGCCGCCGTCGGCCGAGACCATCGTGTACTGCCGGATCGGGGAGCGCTCCAGCCACACCTGGTTCGTCCTCACCTACCTCCTCGGCCTGACCCATGTCCGGAACTACGACGGCTCGTGGACCGAGTGGGGGAACTCCGTGCGTCTGCCGATCGAGGTGGGCGACGGCTCCGCCCGTGCCTGAGACCCGGCGGGCCCGGACCCACGCCCGCCCTCCCGTCCCCGGGCCAAACGAAACCCGCATCATCCGGGAACTGCTCGATTCCTACCGGCGCGCCGGCGGCCTCAACCACGCGGACCGCGCCAACCTGCCCTCCAAGCGGAACGTGGCCGCGCTTTGCGAGGATCTGCTCCAGCTGCTCTTCCCCGGATTTTTCTCCCGACGCGGCGTGACCTCCGCCCGCCTCCCCGCCCACACCCGCCACCTTGTCGGGCGGCTCGGCCGTCAACTCCGGGGGGAGATTGAGGTCAGCCTGCGCACCCGCACGCCCGGCCACACTCCCGTCACGGAATTGCGCCGCCGCGCCCAAGCCGTTTCCTCCCGCTTCCTGCTCGGACTCCCCGCCGTGCGCAATCTCCTCCGCACCGACGTCGAGGCCGCCCTCGCCGGCGATCCCGCCGCCCGGAGCCGCGAGGAAATCGTCCTCGCCTACCCCGGCTTGGAGGCCATCGCCATCCAACGTGCCGCCCATCTCCTCTATCAGGACCGCGTCCCCCTGCTCCCGCGGATCATGACCGAATGGGCTCACAGCCGCACCGGGATCGATATTCATCCGGGCGCCCGCCTCGGTTCCCACTTTTTCATTGATCACGGCACCGGCGTCGTCATCGGGGAGACCTGCGTCATCGGGGACCGGGTGAAGCTCTATCACGGCGTCACCCTCGGCGCCCGCAGCTTCCAGAAGGACGATCAGGGACAGATCATCAAGGGTCTTCCGCGTCATCCCCAGGTGGAGGACGACGTCGTCATTTATCCCAACACCATCATCCTCGGCGGCGATACCCGAATCGGGGCCCGCAGCACCATCGGCGCGAACGTCTTTCTCATGACCAGCGTCCCCGCGGACACCTTGCTGGTCCGGGGGGAACAGGTGCAGCGCCGCGTGGACAAGAAGCAGGGCCGTCGCGGCACCGTCACGGTCCAGCTCCACCAGGATGAGGTGGACTTCATCATATGAGTTCCCTGCCTCCGGCCGGCAGCCTCGACGCCTTTGTCGGCCGCACCCCGCTCATCCGCCTGCGAGCCGCCTCCGCCGCCACCGGGTGCGAGATTTTCGGCAAGGCCGAATGGATGAATCCGGGCGGCTCGGTCAAGGACCGGGCGGCCTGGGGCATTCTCACCGCAGCCGAGCGGGCCGGCCAGCTCCGGCCGGGCGCGACCGTCGTCGAGGGCACCGCCGGCAACACCGGCATCGGCCTGACCGTGCTCGGCTCCGCCCGCGGATACCGCACGGTCATTGTCATCCCCGAGACCCAGTCACCTGAAAAAATCGCCCTCCTCCGCGCCCTCGGGGCCGAGGTCCGCCTCGTGCCGGAAAAACCGTACCGCGATCCGGGAAACTACAACCACGTGGCCCGCCGCCTCTCCGAGGAGCACGGCTGGTTCTGGGCCAACCAGTTTGACAACCTCGCCAACCGCGAGGCCCACTACCGGACCACCGGCCCGGAGATCTGGGCACAGACCGGTGGCGCGGTTGACGCCTTCTCCGCTTCCGTCGGCACCGGCGGCACCCTCGCCGGCACCGGCCTTTTTCTGCGGGAAAAGAAACCGTCCCTCGCCCTCATCTGCCCGGATCCGTATGGCGCCGCCATGTGGTCCTGGTTCACCCACGGCCATACCGACATCCACGATGGCGACTCCCACGCCGAGGGCATCGGCCAGAACCGGGTCACCCGTAACCTCGAAAGCCTGCGGGTCGACCGCGCCTACCGCATTCCGGACCAGGAGGCCCTCGACCTCATTTATCGCCTGCGCGACGAGGAAGGCATTTTTCTTGGGTTGTCCTCCGGTATCAATCTGGCGGGCGCCATCCGCTGGGCGCGCGAGCGCGGCCCCGGCCACACCATCGTCACCATCCTTTGCGATACCGGGCAAAAATATCAGTCCAAGCTCTACAACCCCGCCTGGCTCACCGCACACCACTTCACTCTCCCCTCCCGTTCTCCCACCCGCTTGGAAACGTAAACGGTCCCCCTCTCGTTTCCCGCCTACCCTTTTCGCCAACCTCTCCCACTTGACTTTCCCGCCTTCTGCACCAGTTTAATACTTCTTACCAGACGCGGCCATCGCCTTACCACCACCCACCGCGGGACCTTCCGACTGGCAGACAGGTTGGGTGGCGTTTCCTCTGGGTAGATCCGGCGCCCCCTGCCTCCCCCCGGGGGATCTGCCCGAGCCAAGGAAGGAAATCGCATGAGCAAGAACACCACGCAACTGAGCCTCGGGGCCGCCGCCGCCCGCAGTCTCGCCACCGCCACCGTCACCGTCCCCCAGTGGGAATTCATCACCCCTCGCTGGCTCCATAAGCTTCTCCCTTTTGTCAACGTGGACGGAGGGGTCTACCGCGTGAACCGCGTCCTCCACCAGACCCCGGACTCAGCGAAGTTCCAACCGGACCTGCTCACCGTGGAGACCGGCGAACCCAAGCTGCCGAACACCTTCGTCGACTACGAGGCCGACCCGCGCGAATACCACCTCAACGCCATCCAGGCAGTCCTCAACACCCACACCCGCATCACCGACCTCTACAGCAACCAGATCGACCAGCTCCGCGAGCAGGTCCGCCTCGTCGTGGAGGCCGTCCGCGAGAAGGAAGAGGAGGAAATCATCAACAACCCCGATTTCGGCCTACTCCGGGAGGTGGATAAAAAACAGACTCTCACCACCCGCCGCGAGGCGCCCACTCCCGACGATCTCGATGAGCTCCTCACCCTCGTCTGGAAAAAACCCGCCTTCTTCCTCGCCCACCCCGCGGCCATCGCCGCCTTCGGCCGGGAAGCCACCCGCCGGGGTGTCCCCCCGCCCACCGTGAATCTCTTCGGCTCACCCTTCCTCACCTGGCGCGGCGTCCCGCTCGTCCCCACCAACAAGCTCCGCGTGGAGAAAAACAAGACCACCATCCTCCTGCTCCGTGTCGGCGAGGCGGACCAGGGCGTCGTCGGCCTGCAAAAGGTCGGCGTCACCGGCGAGGTGGAGCCCGGCCTCTCCGTGCGCTACAGCGGCACGAGCGACCACTCCATCGCCTCCCACCTCGTCACCCGGTACTTCTCCGTCGCGGTGCTCACGCGGGATTCCATCGCCCGCCTCGATAACGTCACCGTCAACCGGTACCACAACTACCAGGATGACTGATCCCGCCGATCCCTCCCTGCCGGCCCCGCCGGCGGGCACCGGGGATGCGGCCCGCCACACGGCCCTGGTGCAGCAGCTCGCGGGGGAGGCCTTTCGCGCCACGCCACCTGCCATCCTCCCGTCCTCGGCCACGCTGGCCCGCGTGCCCCTGCCGGGCGAACCCCATCCGCCGGTCGCCAACCTTCCCGTCTCCACCGCCATTCCCGCCGTCGCCACACCGCCCGTCGCTCCTCCCCCCGCGGCTTTCACCGGGGAAACCTTCGGCTTCGGGGAACCCGTCACCGGTCTCACGCTCGGATCCTTGCCGACCACGTCCGCCTCCCTCCCTCTATCTTCCTCCCCCTCCTTGTCATCCCTGCCCACCCACCCCGCCATCCCGGGCGAGGTTCGCCCCCCCGTGGCCTCGCTTCCCACGGGATCCTCCTTTCCCCTGCCCCTGGAAACGACCCCGCCCTCATTTGCCAACATCTCTCCCGCCGCCGCCCAGCCGTCGGTCCAGCCACGGGTCGACCTGACCCCGCCACACCATCCGGAATCGGCCTCTCCCACTTCCGCCGCCGATCCTTTTTTGGGTACCACCCTCCGCTTTGGGGAGCCGGCCGCCCTCATCTCCCCCGCGCTGTCTTCCTCCACCGCCCACTCCGGCATCCCCCACCCGACGGACGAGCCCGCGCCTTCCTTCTACTTCCTGCAGGAAACCCCCCGCCCCGCGGCTGCCTCCACCCCTGTCCACCCTCCGGCGCCGCTGGATGTCCACGCCATCCGCCGGGATTTCCCCGCCCTGCACCAAAAAATCCACGGCCACCCGCTGGCTTTCCTCGATAACGCCGCCACCACCCAGAAACCCCGCGCCGTCCTCGACGCCATGTCCCGGTTTTACGAGCGGGACTACAGCAACATCCACCGCGCCGCCTATGAATTGGCCGAGCGCGCCACCGCCGCCTTCGAGTCCGCCCGCGAAAAGGTCGCCCGGTTCCTCGGGGCCCGTACCGCCCGCGAGATCGTCTTCACCCGCAACGCCACCGAGTCGATCAACCTCGTTGCCCGCACCTTCGGGAAGCAAAACCTCCGGGCCGGCGACGAAATTCTCCTCACCGTCATGGAGCACCACGCCAACATCGTGCCCTGGCAACTCCTCGCCGAGGAGGTCGGGGCCGTCCTCCGTGTCGTCCCGATCACCGACCGCGGCGAGCTCCGCGTGGAGGAGTTCGCCCGTCTCCTTGGCCCGCGCGTCAAAATGGCCGCCGTCACCCACGTCTCCAACGCTTTGGGCACCATCAATCCGCTGGAATTGCTCATCCCCCTGGCCCATGCCCGCGGCATCCCGGTCCTCGTGGACGGCTCCCAATCCACGCCGCACCTGCCGGTCAACGTTCAGGCCCTTGACGCCGACTTTTTTGTCTTCTCCGGCCACAAGGTTTTCGGCCCTACCGGCATCGGCGTCCTGTACGCCAAGGGGGAAATTCTCCGCACCCTGCCGCCCTACCAGGGGGGCGGCCACATGATCCGCGACGTCCGCTTCGAACGCACCATCTTCCAGGATCCTCCTGAGAAGTTCGAGGCCGGCACGCCCGATATCGCCGGCGCCATCGGCCTCGGGGCCGCCCTCGACTACCTGTTCCAGCTCGGCATCCCGAATCTTGCGGCCTACGAGCATTCTCTCCTCGAGTACGCCACCCCGCGCCTGGCCGCGGTTCCCGGCCTGCGTCCGATTGGCACCGCTCCTCACAAGGCCAGCGTGCTCGCCTTTGTCATTCCCGGCGTGCCCAATGAGAAGATCGCCGCCCATCTGGACCGCCATGGCATCGCCGTCCGCGCCGGGCACCACTGCGCCCTGCCCACCCAGCGGCACTTCGGACTCGAAAGCACCGTGCGTCCCTCCCTCGCCTTTTACAATACCCGGGAGGAAATCGATCGCCTCATCAGCGCCCTCCACACCCTCCCCCGCTCGTAATCTTCCCGCAGCCCAGATTTTAAAAAGTCTTCTGTCTTCGCTCCGGAAAGGCCGTGTTTCACCGCAGAGACGCAGAGGCGCTGGGATCTTTTTCCGCTTTCCGCCTTTCGCTTTCCAATTTTCTTTCACGTTCACATTCACATTCACGAACCCCGTCGTCCGTCCCTACCGCACGCCCAAACTTCCGTTCACGTCGAACCCCTCCATAGCTCCTCCCGAGTCTGCGAGGTTAGGAGCGGCGGAGGGCCGGGGCTGGATTTTGGTCGCGGCGGAGCGCGACCCTACAGAACTTCCAACCCCAACGACTCAAGCCTCTGTAGGGCCCCGCTCCGCCGGGGCCATGTTTAACCGCTGAGACGCAGAGGCGCTGAGAATTCTTTTTCGCTTTCCGCCTTTCGCTTTCCAATTTTCTTTCACGTTCACATTCACATTCACGAACCCCGTCGTCCGTCCCTACCGCACGCCCAAACTTCCATTCACGTCGAAACCCTCCCTAGCTCCCCGCGTCCGCGAGGTTAGGAGCGGCGGAGGGCCGCCCGCCTATGACACACTCCCCCTTTGACCTCGCCGCGCTCCCGGGTTGAATGACCCTTGCATCCAGAGACCGGATTACGCTCTCGTTCCCGTGTGACGTTAACATTCACGCGCGCGAGGCGCCGTCCGGCGCCTACCGGGGAGGGGTAAACCCACGGTGGCTGGGCGGGGCCCGCGGCCCTTCCCGATGTGCGTCCCGGAAAGATCGGGGCGAACAGGAACCCTCTCAGCGTGCGCCCGCCCGGAAACTCTCCGGGTACCATCGAAAGGACAACACCATGAGCCAACCCAAAACCCAACCCACCACCATCCATCCCACCGACCGTTCCTGGTTGGAGGCCTTCGGCGCCTTCCTCGAACGGGGCGTGGACCGACTTTTCCATCGGTCCCAGCACCCCAACGAGACGGCTCCTCGCCATCCCGGCAAGCCGCCCACCCAACGGACGACGGCGGACCACCCCACGGAAAACACCGGCGGCCTGACCGCCTGAAAGGAGGACGCTCCCATGGCCAAAAAAATCAAGCGCTCCCACCCCCTCGTCCGGTTCGGACCCCTGACCCCGGAGGAGGCCGTGGCAAAATATAGCCAGGGCTTCTACGTCGTCGGGAACCGGCTTTTCACCACCAACTACACGGGGTTGGCGCGGCCCTATCTGCCGCGCCCGGTGAAAGCCTAGCCAGGCAACAGGCCCGCCGGCGGGTCCTCCCCGTCGGCGGGTTCTGTTTTTCAACCTGCCCGGAATTCCAAGTACCATTGCTACCCGGATTGATTTCAATCAGCGTTTGCCATGCCATGAGATACACGACTTCCAGAGTCGTCTTTTCTTATGTCATCAATACCAACGCTTTATTGACCTTGATTCCGGTTTTAGTAGGATAGAAAAACTCAGGCCGACCAGCCCTCTGGAGGATATCACACCATCCGTCCGGCATCAGGGGAAAAGCCCCGCACCCTGCCGGATCCCCAAGTCAGAAAGGATCGAAACCATGAGGCATCTGCTGTTGGCCCTCGCGGTGATCGCTGCTGGGTCGGCCCCACTGTTGGCCGATTCCCCTCTCGTCACCACCCAGTGGGCCGCCGAAAACGCGAAGAACAAAAAAGTCCGGATTGTGGAGGTCAGCGTGGACCCCGGGGTCTACGAAAAGGGCCACATCCCCGGCGCCCACCACGTCGTCTGGCACACCGACCTGGTCGACAACCCAAACCGCGACATCGTCAGCCGGGAAAACTTCGAAAAGCTCGCCTCCCGGTTGGGCATTACGCCCGAAACCACCGTTGTCCTTTACGGCGACCACAACAACTGGTTCGCCGCCTGGGGCGCATGGATCTTCAAGTACTACGGCCACGAGAACGTGAAGCTGGTCGACGGGGGTCGGAAAAAATGGGAGGCGGAAAAGCGTCCGCTCGAAACCGCCACTCCCAAGGTCAAACCCACCCAGTACCAGGTCGCCAAGGTGAACGAGAACCTTCGCGCTTTGCGTTCCGACGTCGTGGAAATCGCCCGGAACCCCGGCGGCACGGTCCTCATCGACATCCGCTCCCCTGACGAGTTCACCGGTAAGATCATCGCGCCGGCGGGCATCCAGGAGCTCGCCGTCCGCGCCGGCCATGTCCCGGGCGCCGTCAACGTGCCCTGGGGCACGGCCGTGGCCGAGGACGGCACCTTCAAGCCGGTCGAGGAGCTCCGCAAAATCTACGCGGAGAAGGGCGTGGATGGCACCAAGCCCGTCATCGTCTACTGCCGCATCGGGGAACGCTCCGCCCACACCTGGTTCGCGCTCACCCAGCTGCTGGCCTACAACGTCCGGCAGTACGACGGCTCCTGGACCGAGTACGGCAACTCCGTCGGCGTGCCGATCGAGAACCCCACCGGTACAATCTGGACCGGGAAATAATCCCGGGTCACCGTTTTGCCGCCGGGCCCGTCCCCGTCACCCTCGGATCGGCTGCCACCACCGAAGACGCCCGCCCCCTCCTTGCCGGGGGGGGGCGGGCCGCTTCGCGGCCGTCATCCTCCTGCTCGCCTCGGTTTCCGTCGCCTGGTGGCTCCACGGGGGGACGAATCTCGGCCGGGAAGTTTCCATCACCCTGCTGGCGGGATTCGTCCTGGGCGCCGTGCTCCAGCGGGGCCGGTTCTGTTACTTCTGCGTCCTGCGGGAAGCCGTCGAGGAGCGGGAAACCCGTCCCCTCCTCGGTCTGCTCCTCGCCTTGGCCGCCGCCAGCGTGGGTGCGGCCATCGTCTTTGACGCCTGGATTCCCGACGCCCGTGCCGGTTCCTTGCCGCCCTCGGGTTCCATCGGTCCGGTGGGCTGGCCGCTGCTGCTGGGCGGCCTGACGTTCGGGTTGGGGATGGCTTTCTCCGGTTCCTGTATCAGCGCCCATCTTTACCGCTTGGCCGAAGGATCGTGGCTTGCCCCGGTCGCCCTCCTGGGGGTCGCCGCTGGGTTTGCCCTCGGTTTTGTCGTATGGAATCCATTTTATCTTTCAGGTTACCGCACCGCTCCCTTGGTCTGGCTCCCCGCCACCTTGGGTCTGGGGGGCGCCCTGCTTTTGCAGCTGATTCTTTTCGCCGCCCTGGCCTGGTGGCTGTGGCACCGGTGGCATCGGCCCGTTGGATCCGATCAGGCCGAACCTTTTTCCAGCCCGCTTCCCTGGTCGGAACGCCTGTGGGTGAGGCGTTGGCCGGTGTGGGCCTCGGCCCTGGGGGTTGCCGCGGTCGCCACCGTCCTGCTTTTTCGGGCTGAACCGATCGGGGTCACCAGTGCGTTGGGCTCCGCTGTACGGAGCGGGGGCGACGCACTCGGGTGGTGGCCTGAACGACTGGAGGGGCTGGATGGCTTCCGGGGATGCCGGACCGCGCCCGCGGAATCCTGGCTCTCCCTCAACGCCGTCTTTGTCCTCGCTTTGGTCGCGGGTGCGTTCGCCGCATCCCTCGCCGGCGGGCATTTCCGGCCGGAACGGCCGCCGGTGCCGCGTCTCTTGTCCGCGGCCTTGGGGGGGCTCCTTCTCGGCTTCGGGGCGATGATCTCCTTGGGATGCACCGTGGGTCGTCTCACCAGCGGCATCAGCGCCCTCTCGCTTTGCGGATGGCTCTTTGCCGTCACCATGCTGCTCGGAATTCTCCTGGGCCTTCGCCTCCGTCGCCCCTGGTGGCCTTCCTAACCGGCCATGGGCGGATCTTGGCGGAAACCATCCCGTTACATCCCATCGTACGACTTTCAGCTTGGACGATGCATCGACGAAAGTTTTCGAATGGGCTTTGGGTTCTGAAAACGCAATCCAAGCACCTGAACGATCCCTTTGGCGCCCTTGATGCCAAGGTCCGGAAAGAGCTGCGCAAATGGCTGCGCGAGTTCCACGACCAGACTGGCCTGACCACCATCTTTGTCACCCACGACCAGGACGAGGCATTCGAATTAGCCG
>JBMOIA010000037.1:0-9883 GCA_049317565.1 Terrimicrobiaceae bacterium
GAGGATTTCTACGCGCCGGCACCCGCTGACTTCCCCCAAAACGAGGGCATGCCGATCGACAATTATGCCGATGCCCTCGAGATGTCTGAGTCGCTCGAATCCGCGGGCATCTTCGAGGAGAAGCCGTTCACATTCTCGCTGGCCATCCGCGAAGGCTACGATGACAACCTATTCACGACCTCGTCGGATCCCGAAGGAAGTTTCTACACAAATCTGGCCGGCGGCGTCGACTACACCGCGGAAAGCCCGCGTCTGTCCCTGACGACTTCCCTGAACGGCGGCGTCACCTACTACTACACCAGACCAGGCAGCCAATTCGACTACACAGGCGCGCTCCTCCTCGATGCCGCCTACGAACTGAGTCCCCGCCTCACGCTCACCTTCTCCACGAACACCGCCTACATGGCACAGCCCGATTTGACCATCCCCGGCACCTCGGCCACCCAGGAAGGAGATTATTTTTATTCCAGCACAACGGTCGGCGGCGCCTACCAGTGGACCGAAAAATTCTCCACCATCACCAAATACACCCTCACCCCGTTTGTTTACTTGGACCAATCCCTCAACGACAGCCAGGGCCGCATCGACCAGACCATCTCGCAATCGTTCGATTGGCTCGTCCTGCCCACGACCACCGCGGTGCTGGAATACCGCGCGAATGCCGCCACCTACTACGCCGCGCAACTCGACAACTTCGGCCAGTATTTCCTCCTCGGTGTGAACCAAATTTTCAACCCGCGCTTCCAAGTCATCGCCCGCGCCGGTGTCGAATACAGGAGCTACACCTCTGCCAACGACAACCCGGGATATTTCGGCCCCGCCGGCGAACTCGCGGCCATCTACGAATACAAAAAATTCTCCAACATGTCCCTCAACATGCGTTATTCCACCGAACAATCCGGCTTGGACGGAGCCGCTACCCGCCAGACATTCCGGATCGGCTTCAACGCCATTCATGGATTCACCCCCAAGCTGTCTCTGAACGCCGGGCTCAACTACCTCAACAATTACTACAACGAGTTCAACACCCCCGTAACAAATCCCAACTTCTACGAAAATGTCATCGAGTTCACCCTCGGCGCCAATTTCAAGCTGAACGACAACATGGTCTTTCAGGGCGGCTACGCCAGAACCGTGGACATGGCCCCCTCCTTCTCTGGACTCAGTTACCAGCGGAATGTTTACTTCGTCGGTCTGAACTCCAATTTCTGACGAACTTCCCCGACCGCAGCCCTGATATGATTTGCTCGGACTCGGGGGCTGTGCTTACTTCACCTCCCTTTCTATGAACCAGGAAGAAACCGGCGACGCCAAACTCCACTTTCTCGACTACTGGCGCGTCCTGAGAATCCGCCTCCCGCTCATCATTTTGATATTCCTCCTGGTGGTGATCACCACAGGTGTTATAACTTACTTTCTTCCAAAACAATATGCATCAGGAAGCACGATGCAGATCAAGCAGAATGACACCTACATGCGCGTCTTTGACGACCGTGGAGGAGGCGGCGGCTTCGATCCCCGCTTCATCACGACCCAGTTCGAAATCATCCAGCGCAAGGAAATCCTCTACCCCGTCATCGAGGGCCTCGGCTTGGAGCAGAAGTGGAAAAAGCTCCACGGCATCGGCAGCAAGGAGCAGGCCTTCTTCCGACTCCAACGGATGATCGATGTCCGGGAAATCCGGAATACCGAGTTGATCCAGATCACGGTCTACTCGACCGACCGGCAGGAGGCTGCCGACATAGCGAACCGTATCGCCGAGGAATACCGCACCCGTCGGGTCGGCGAGCAACAGCGCGTTATCAACCAATCCCTCGAACAGTTGCAGGAGGAGGTCGCGAAACAATCGCGCAAGGTCGATGAGTTCCGCGCCGAAGCCCAGCGCATCCGCATCGAAAATCAAATCCAAGACCTCAACCCCGACAGCGTCGAAGATCCCATGCAGGCGGCCAATCAGGTGCTTCTCTCCGTCGAACAGCAGGTGAGTGACGAGCGGCTGAAGATCGCCAGCTTGAAGGCCAAATACGATCAGATCAACCGGCTCACCGATGACCAGATCATGCGGAGCATCACCACGCTCGATGTCCCGGATCCCACCATTAACCAGATGCTGCCCCAGTATCAGGAAGTCTGCTCCGAGGAGGCGAAACTTCTGAACAGCGGCCTCGGCCCCAACCACCCGACCGTCCGCTCCCTCCGCGCGAAAAAGGAGGTCATGGAAAAACAACTCGCCGCGCAGATTTCGTCCCTGCGATCGAGCCTCGAGGCCAATCTGCGCATCGCCGAGGAATCCATGAAGGAACTCGAGGCCCGCCTCACCGAGTCCCAGACCGTCCAGCAGAATTCGAAAACACGCGCCGCCGGCTACTACGAGGCGAAAAACAATTACATCCAGGCGAAAAGGGTTCTCGAGGCCGCCGAACTGCGCCTCTCCACGGAAGCCATGCAGCGCACCATGCCGCAGGATCCCGCCATGATCTGGGAACGCGCCGAACCCGCCGAATATCCCTCCCGCCCCCGCGTCCTGGTGAACATGCTCCTCGGTGTGGTCGTCGGCATCGGCTTCAGTATCGGTCTCGCCTTCTTCATCGAGTATCTGGACACCAGCGTCAAAACCATGGAGGAGGTCGAAACCCTCCTCAAGGTTCCCGTCTTGGCGGTGATTCCTAAAGGCATCTCGCTCCTCATCAATCAACAGGCCGACAACCCCGATGCCGAGGCCTACCGCATCATGCGGACGAACATCGAGTTCAATCGCAAATCCCCGACCGCAAGCACCATCACCGTCGTCAGCGGCGGGGCCGGCGAAGGAAAATCCACCACCATCAACAACCTCGCCTACACTTTCGCATCGGGAGGATACAGCACACTGATCGTCGATGCGGACCTGCGGCGCCCCTCGCAACACACCCTGTTTGGCGTCGAAAACAAAAATGGTTTGAGTGATTTTTTAACCACACCCGCCACCCTGGAGGATGTCGTTCATTCCACGCCGGCCGAGAATCTCTACCTGATGACCGCCGGCGGAAGGGCACGGGAAGCCTTGGGTGCCCTCAACTCCCAGAGAATGCTCGACCTCATCAAGGAGGTCAAAAGCCGGTTCGATATCGTTTTCTTCGACTCCCCGCCGATCCTCGGCGTCAGCGATGCCTCGGTGCTGGCGAGCGAGTTGGATCTGACCATGATCGTGGTGCAACACCGCCGATTCCCGAAATCCATGCTCCAGCGCGTCAAGCAGGCGATTGAAAATGTCGGGGGAACCATCCTCGGCGTCGTCTTGAACAATGTCGATGTCCGCCACGACCAGTATTACGAATACTACACGAGCTACTATAACTACTACCACCGCGCGCCCTCGAAACGAGAGGCGGCGCGATCCTCAGCCAAGCCCGCACCCATTTCGGTCGCCTCGGCGAAAAACAATCCCGACGAAAATGCGGAATATTAAAATCCACCACCTCGCCGCGATCGTCCTGCTGGCGGCATCTCCGCTCTCCGCCCAGGACGCTGTCCTCCGCCCGGGCGACACTTTGGAACTGCGTTTGGGCGGCGTTCCGCCCGAGGAAATCCAAGCCGTGTCCGGCCCCTACACGATCGATGGAGAGGGGTTCATCAACCTTCCCCACATCGGCCGCATCCGCGCGGCGGCGGCCACACAGGCCCAGCTTCAGGGGATGATCGAGAACGCCTACCGTTCACAACAGATTTACACGAATCCCTCGATCACGCTCGGCGTTCCCATGGAGGCCCGCTTCGTCAATACCGGCGGCGAGGTGAAAGCGCCCCAGCGCGTGCCATTCACACCGGACATCACCGTGCTCAGCGCGATCAGTGCTTCAGGCGGATTCACGGAGTTCGCCGACCAGAGCAAGGTGCGACTCCTGCGTGATGGCCGGGTCACGATTGTGAATGTGAAGGATGTCCGGAGGGATCCCTCGAAGGATATCCGCCTCAAGCCGGGTGACAAAATCGAGGTTCCCCAGAGTTTCTGGTGAGCATCGACCTCCTTTCATCGGACGACGAGTTCTGGTTTTGCATCAAGACAAAGCCACGCCAGGAGTCTGCGGCGAAACGCAGCCTCGCCCGCGATGTGGGTCTCGAGGTCTTCTGCCCGATGCTCCGCTTCGAGCGCGCGCGGCGTAGCGGCAAGGTCAAGGTCACCGAGGCCATGTTCCCCGGCTACATTTTCGCCCGTTTCCACTACCGCGAAAAATATCGCCATGTCGGTGCATCGATCGGCGTTTCCCACATCGTGAAATTCGGTGGTGTGGCCTCGATCGTTCCCGACGCCATCATCCGCGAACTTCGCGAGGCGGTGGTCAACGAGGAGACGGTGGAAATCAAATCGGTGATCGAGCCCGGCCAAGAGGTGAAACTTCTCCAGGGACCCTTCGCAGGCATTCGCGCATTGGTGACTCAGGTCCTGCCCGCACAGCAGCGCATCAAAGTGCTCCTCGAAATCCTCGGGATGGAACGCGAAGTTTTTGTGGATGAAAGCGGCGTGCTGCCGGATGTCGCCCACCCGCTCGCCCCGCGCTGAACCTTCTCAAAAAATTCCGAGCCAGCGTTTTTTCGGCTCCGGGGATTCAACTGGTGCGGTTGCACCGGGTGTGGGACTGGGTTTCGGACGGGGAGGAAGGCGGAGGTTGGGCTTGGCCATCACAGGAACCTCCCGCAACGCCTCGATGCGCACCTTAGCGATGCCACGATCGTAGGTTCCGAGTTGTTTGGCCGCCACCACGCTGAGGTCGATGATACGGCCCTTGATGAACGGCCCGCGGTTGTTGATGCGCACCACAATCGTTTTGCCGGTCTTCAGGTCGGTCACCCGGACATGGGTGTTGAAGGGAAGTTTTTTGTGCGCGGCTGTGATGTCGCCCTGCGCGTAGGTCTCGCCATTCGCGGTGAGCCTCCCGATCCACTTGCCGCCATACCAGGAGGCGATCCCTGTTTCGACAAACGCAGGGTTCGTCAAATAAACGCGGGAAACAGAACGGCCATCCGGTCCGGTAACCGGCATCATTTCCTCCATGGTGCTGCAGCCCGGCAGGAGCAACGCGGCCAATGCAACGGTTATGGAAAATATGTGGCGGGGCACGATCTTCAGGAGGCTGTGGCTTCGTGGGCGGCCAGGCGCCCGGCCAATTCGGGTGGGATGTGCGCCATCAGCACAGCGAAATCGTTTTCATAGGAGATGTCGAGGACATGGCCCACACGGTGGATTTCCGCAATCAACGCCTGCTGCTGGAGGGGAATTCTGTAGCGGCCGCGCATCCTCCACGCCGCGAGGCGGACCTGAATTTCGTCGATCAATGCATCGAACCCCTCGCCGGTCCTCGCGGAAACCGCCACGCTTCCCGGGTAGCGGGCCAACATCCCCCCGGCGGCACCTTCACCCGCGAGATCGCATTTGTTGAAAACCATGATCGTCTGCTTGCCCTCGGCGCCGAGTTCCGCGAGCACGGCATTGACCGACTCGATCTGCTCGGTGTGGCGCGGGTGCGAGATGTCCACCACATGCAG
The DNA here is from genome assembly GCA_049317565.1 of Terrimicrobiaceae bacterium. Classification (GTDB taxonomy): domain Bacteria; phylum Verrucomicrobiota; class Verrucomicrobiia; order Chthoniobacterales; family Terrimicrobiaceae; genus UBA967. The sequence goes on from JBMOIA010000037.1 coordinate 5,524, forward strand.
CAAGAGGTGCGCGAGCGAAACCTCCTCGAGCGTGGATTTGAAAGACTCGATCAGCGTGTGTGGCAATTTCCGGATGAAACCGACGGTGTCGGTGAGCAGGACCTTCTGGTGGTTGGGCAGGACGATGTGCCGGGTGGTGGGATCGAGGGTTTCGAAGAGCCGGTCCTCCGCGGCGACACCGGCGCCGGTGAGGCGGTTGAGCAGCGAGGATTTTCCGGCATTCGTGTAGCCCACGAGCGAGGCGCACGGCCAATTGTGCCGCATGCGCCCTTCGCGCTGGACGCCCCGGTTTTTCCTGACTTCCGCAAGATCCCGTTCCAACCGCGCAATGCGGTCCTGCACACGGCGGCGGTCCACCTCGAGCTGGGTTTCGCCCGGCCCCCGCGTGCCGATGCCGCCGGTCTGGCGCGAGAGGTGGGTCCACATGCGGGTGAGACGCGGCAGGAGGTATTGCAATTGCGCGAGCTCGATCTGCAGCCGCCCTTCGCGTGTCCGCGCCCTCGAGGCGAAAATGTCGAGAATCAGCTGCGTGCGGTCGATGACCTTGCAGGCGGTCGCTTCCTCGAGATTGCGGCTCTGGGCGGGCGTGAGCTCGTCGTCGAACACCACAGAGGTCGCGCCCTTCTGGCGAGAATCCCGGCCAACCTCGAGCGCCTTGCCGCTCCCGATGTAAAACGGCGCCGTTGGACGCTCGAGCCGCTGCACCACGCGCCCGACGACCTCCGCCCCCGCGGTGTCGGCGAGCTGCACCAGTTCCTCCATCGAATCCTCGAGATCCCAGCGCGAAACCCCCTCGCGCTCCAATCCCACCAAAATGATCTTCTCGCGGCCGGCGGCGGGTTTTCCAGCAATCATGCGCAAGCGCGCCCGGCGAGCCGCAGGGCGGCATCCAGCGCGGAACCGGGGGTATGGGGACCGTTCAAAACGATGGATTGGAAATTAAGTTGCGTGCGGCACCAGGTCAACTGGCGCTTCGCATATCGGCGCGTGGCTGTGGTGATGGATTCACGGCACTCGTCGATCGTCAGGCGCCCCGCAAGGAATTCCCCGATCTCGCGAAAACCGATCGCCCGTGCGGCGCCGCCACACGGTTTCCCCGAAATTTGGCGCACCTCGTCCACCGCCCCGCCCGCCAGCATCGCCTCCACATTCGCCGCGATCCTCTCCCGCAATTCCTCCCGCTCCCTCACGAGGCAAACCCCGGCACACTCCATCCCCCCGCCTGGCCGCCCGCAGCGAACCTCCGCAAGCGGCCTCCCGGCCTGCCGCACAAGTTCAAGCGCACGCCTCACTCTCGCCGGGTTTTTCAAATCCACCGCTTCCGCCCCCGCCGGATCGAGCCGCTGCAGCTCCTCCACCGCTTGCGATAATGGCATCACCGAAATTTCCGCCCGCAGCGCTTCATCCGGCTCGGGCATTTCATCCAGCCCCTCGACCAGCGCCTTCAAATACAAGCCCGTCCCACCCACCACCAACGGCACCTTGCCGCGCGCCTGGATTTCCACAACCAACCGCCGCGCCTCGCGCACGAACCGCCCGGCATCGAACCTCTCGGCCGGATCCAAAAAACCCACCAAATGGTGCGGCACCCCGCCGCGCTCGTCCTCCCCCGGTTGCGAAGTAAGAACCGGGATTCCCCTGTAAACCTGAAAGGCATCCGCCCCGATGATCTCCCCGCCCAACCTTTGGGCGAGCGCCACGGCGAATGCGGATTTTCCCGCTCCGGTAGGTCCCGCCACGATGAACGGGCGGGACCCTTCGGAAATGCCAGCCGGCTTATTCAGCGGCGGCCGCGGGTGCCCGCTCGGAGCGGCGCTCCTCGAGGGCCTTGGCGCCGCTCACCACGAGGCGGCGACCCATGAATTCCTTGTCGTGCAACTCCGCCACCGCCCGCTTCGCTTCGTCGACGCCCTGCATCTGCACGAACGCGAATCCCTTCGAGCGCATGGTGTGCTTGTTGACGACTACCTCGACATTCTGAACGGAGCCGACCCCGTTGAAGAGTTCGAAGAGATCGCTCTCGCCTGCGTCGAACGAGAGGTTGCCCACATAGAGGCGGGGCGAAGTGACTTCGACCACCTCGGGTGTGCGCATGCCCGTGGGCCGTGCGCTGCGCGACTGGCGCTCACGCCCCCCTCGCGACGATCCCTCGCCGGAGTCCTGCCGCCGCTCGGCGACGACTTCCCGCGAACCGTTCTCTTCTGATTTCCCGCCGAAAAACCCGAGGATTTTCGACAACAATGATTTCTTCTCCGGAGCCTTCGACTCCGACCTTCCCGACCTGCTGCGGTCGCCGCGCCCTCCGCGGCGCCCCGATCCACGGCGCGAGGCGCGGCGTGAACCACTTGGCGTGTATTCTGATGACATGATGTATTTGTTTGCGTTGCTTGTCCGGCGCACCGCCCGGGAAATTCCTTCCCCCAATGCCGGTGCGCTCCGGTGTTGTGCCTGGGCGTTGCGCATCCCCTTGAAATGGCGGCCACAAGGCCAACCGCAAGGAACATGAATGGCGCGATGAATTCAGACCAATGACCGCGATAAACTGGGTCGCAGGAACCGTATTGCATACAACTGGGCGCCCAAGGCATTGGGAAAATCCCACACCCCGCACGCGAACTCAAGGCGGAAATTTCCCTCAGCCGATCCCCACCGCCCGGAACTTCTCCTCCACATGGCGGAAGTGCCGCTCCGTTGCGCAAGCCGCCTCGATCTCTGCCTTGCCCAGTTTCGCCGCCACTTCCGGCTCCGCCGCCAGGTTCGCCGCGAATTCCCCGCCCTCGCGCCAGGTTTTCATCGCCGCCCGCTGCACCGCCTCATAGGCCACCTTCCGTTCGAGACCCTTCTCCGTCAGCATCAACAGCGCCGCCTGGCTCGCATACAGACCCCGCGTCGCCTCCATGTTGCGCTTCATGTTTTCGGGATAAACCACGAGCCCCGAGACCAGCTTCGCCAACTGCACCAGCATGTAATCCAGCAGCGTGCAACTGTCCGGCAGGATAATTCTCTCCACCGAGCTGTGGCTGATGTCCCGCTCGTGCCACAGCGCCACATTCTCCAGCGCCGCCAGCGCATTGCCACGGATCACCCGCGCCAACCCGCTCAACCGCTCGCCCGTGATCGGATTCCGCTTGTGCGGCATCGCGCTGCTCCCCTTCTGTCCCTCGCTGAAAAATTCCTCCACCTCCAGCACCTCGGTCCGCTGCAAGTGCCGGAATTCCGTCGCCCAGCGGTCAATGCTCGACGCAATCAATGCCAGCACAGTCATGAATTCCGCATGACGGTCCCGCTGCAGAATCTGCGTAGAAAGCGCCGCCGGCTTCAACCCCAGCCTCTCGCAAACACTCCGCTCCACGCGAGGATCCAGATGCGCATGCGTCCCCACCGCGCCGCTGACCTTCCCCACGCGCACCCGCTCCCTCATTTCCCGCAACCTCTCCAAGGCCCGCGAAAATTCGTCATACATCAACGCCATCTTCAACCCGAAGGTGATCGGCTCCGCGTGGATCCCATGGCTCCGCCCGATCATCGGCGTGAACTTGTGCTCCAGCGCCCGCGCCGCCACCGCCTCCCGCAGCTTCAGCAAATCCGCCTCCAAAATCCCCAGCGACTCCACCATCTGCACCGCCAGCGTCGTGTCCAGCAGGTCCGACGAAGTCAACCCCTGGTGGATCCACCGCGCCGCCGGCCCCACCCGCGACGCCACATCCTCCAGGAACGCGATCACATCATGGTTCGTCCGCCGCTCGATCTCCCGGATTTTTTCGATATCGAAAGCCCCCTTCGTCCGAATTTCTTTGGCATCCTCCGCCGGGATCTGCCCCAGCTCCGCCATCGCCTCGCAAGCCAGCGTCTCGATCTCGAGCCAGATTTCCAATTTCCTCTTCTCGGTCCAAACAGACCGCATGGCCGGCAGCGAATAGCGTTCAATCATCCGGACCCTATCAAAACCGCCCCCCGCCCCGCGGAAAAGAAAATCCCGCCGGTGTGGCGTCGGTGTGCTCCGTGGTTCCGAGGGATCGGGCGCGACCAAGTGAACCAGTCTCCGCGCGGCCGGGACGGCCATGTCGCCTTTTTTCGCTACGAGAAGTCTGAAATCAAAGAGACGCTGGCACAAGCTGACTTTGGCATGATGCGGAACGGAGCTACCGCATTGGTTTGATTGATGTCAATCGGTGCTCACGGACCGCCGAAACTGGCCAGCTAAGCGATTGCGGAGAAGATAGGTCAAAAGGAAGAGGAGGATAGCAACTAATATCCATCGGAGCGCCGGGGGAGTTGGGATTTTGCCGACACCGATGACAATCTCTCGGCCCTCTCCGCGTTTGGAGTTTGGTTCCACGGCGATAATGTTGACGCGATG
>JBMOIA010000038.1:0-9804 GCA_049317565.1 Terrimicrobiaceae bacterium
TGCGGAGCGTGCGCGTGATGTGGTCCTGCCCGATCACCTCGGCGAAAGTCTGCGGGCGGTATTTGCGGGCGAAAACGCGGTAGCTCACGGCGAACACCCTAATTCCGCTCACGCAGCCCATCCAGCAGGATTTGAAAATCCCGGGCCCGGTTGTGCGGCGTTACTGATTTCCTGGTTGATGCCGCGCCGCATCGGTGGGAGATTTTCCAGCGGCAATGATCCCCCTCCGCTGCGACAAACTTTCCTGTATTCTCCCCGGCGGCTCGCCCTCGCGTGAGCTGACTGCGGCATTCACTGCCGGCAGTCTTTGGGGATTTTGCGGCCCGGACAGCGAGCGCCTCCTGAATGTCCTCGGCGTGATCGATCGCCCGCAGCGTGGACGCCTGGAAGTCCTCGGCATGAATGTCCTTTCCATGTCGGATCCCAGCGCCCGCGCGTGGCGGGACCGTTGCTTCGGGTTTCTCTTCGCCCATCCACACCTGCTCCCGTCCTTCACCGTTGCGGAAAATGTCGCCATGCCGTTCTTCCGCCTCTGTAGCCGCGACCCGGCGATGGCCAAGCGCCGCACGATGGAAATCCTCGATTTTATGGGCATCTCCGAACTCGAATCCTCCGCAGTCGGCGATCTCGACCAATCCGCCGTATGGCGCGTCTCGATGGCGCGGGCGATTGTTCACCGGCCAGCGATCCTCGTGGCCATCACGCCGCCCGATCCGCAACTTCTGCCCATCGCGCGCCGCCTCGCCGATGAGGCCGGAACCACAATTCTCTGGAACGGCGAGCGCCACCACCTCTCGCGCCACGCCGACAGTATTTTGGATCTTGAGGAATCCTCCGCACTCGCCGGCGTGGCATGACGCCGCCGCTGCTCCCGCCGTCCTCCCCACGCGGTTCCCACCTCGCCTTCGCACTGGCATTCCTCCCGCGAACCCGCCGGGCCGATGCGCTGCTCTTTTATAGATTTTGCAAAACCATCGACGACCTCGCGGATGCACCCGGCATGGATGCCGCGCAGCGCGGCGCGGCGCTCGATGAATGGCTGCGTGCGATCGACTCGGGATTGGATGGCGAACTCGGCGAAACCATCGCCCGTAACAAAATAGACCCCGCCCTCCTGCGGGCGATCGTCGAAGGCTGCGCCTCGGACATCGAGCCGCGTGGATTCGAATCCTTTACCGAGCTCGAATCCTACTGTTGGAAGGTTGCCGGGGCCGTCGGCCTCGTCTCGATTCGCCTCTTCGGCTGCACGAGCCCGCGCAGCGCGGACTACGCCGTCCACCTCGGCCACGCTCTTCAACTCGTGAATATCCTCCGCGATGTGGGCGAGGATGCCGCCAACGGCCGTATCTACATCCCGCGGGAGGAACTCCGCCGCTTCGGACTCGAGCCGCAAGATTTCAACGGCACAAAAAATCCGCCTCCCGGCTTCACCCCGCTCATGCATTCGCTGGCGGCCCGTGCCCGAGCACGCTTCGCCGCGGCCACTCCGCCGCATGAGGATTTCCATGCGTTGCTCCCCGCGCGGATCATGCGCGCCGTTTACGAAAAAATCCTCTCCGACATGGAGCGTGAAGGCTTCCCCGTCCTGCAGCGCCGATTCAAACTCGGCACCATCGAGAAAGTCATCGCGGCCGTATCGGCACTCCTCAAGCGCCCGTCACCCTGACCGAAAAATGAATCCTCTTCTTAAACAATCCGAAATCGACGAAGCCCTGAAAAATCTTCCGGGCTGGGAATTCACGAACAACCGCCTGCGCGCCGAATTCCGCTTCGCGAATTTCATCCAAGCCTTCGGGTTCATGGCCTCCGCCGCGCTCGAAGCGGAGAAAATGAACCACCATCCGGATTGGTCGAACTCCTACAGCAAAGTGGTCGTCGAACTTTCGACACACTCCGCCGGCGGCGTGACTGAGAAGGACACCGTCCTCGCGCAAAAATTCCAAGCGCTCGCCGGGGCCCGCCGCTGAGCCTTCCCGCGTCCGTATAAACTGAAAAAGCCCGTTCCGCGAACGGAACGGGCTTTCTCTCTGTGGAGGGGAAATTCTTAGACGGCGGACTTGAACGCCTTTCCGGCAACGAACTTCACCGTTTTCGAGGCCTTGATCTTGATCTTGGCGCCGGTCTTCGGATTCACGCCGGTGCGTGCTTTGCGGTGGCCGATCTTGAAGGTTCCGAATCCGATCAGTTGGACGGTCTTGGTTTTCTTGACCCCTGCCTTGATGCCGTCGATGACGGCGTTCACTGCGCGCTCGGCATCAGCTTTGCTGGATCCGAGGGCTTTTTGCACTGCTGCGGTGAGTTCGACTTTGTTCATTTTTTTGGTTGGTGCTTGGGTTGAGTTGAATGGTTGTTCAACGAACGGGGCGAATGCACCAAATCACCCACATGGTGTCAAGCGGCCGGTTTGCGATTTCCTGAAAAATCAATTCGACTCGTCAAAAACCGGCTCGGCCGCCGGCACCGGGCCGTCTGGAATGCCGGTGTCCCCGGGCTCGGGAACGGCTTCCGGAGTGGGTTCCGGCGTGGGATCGGGTTCACCCGCGGGCCGCGCCGCAGCGGCCGGAACAGCGGCATCGCCTTCTTTTTTCGCCGGGGCGTAAACCTCTTTGAACATCTGGCCGATCATCGGCGCGGCGTGCGAACCGCCGCCGATCGACTTCACATTCGGCTCGCCTTCATAAACCGCCGCGAATGCGTAGCGGGGCTCCGATGCCGGCAGGAATCCCGCGAACCATGCGGCGATGCGCTGACGGTCCACGGGACCCCATTGCGCCGTGCCCGTTTTACCCGCCACCTCGATGCCCTTGACCTTCGCGCGGTGGGCGGTGCCCTGGCCGTCGCTCGTCACGGCAACGAGCGCACGCCGCAATTCATCGCGGACCTCTGGCGCCATTGGAATTTCGTCGCGCACCCGGTCGGGATACGCCGCCACCACCTCGTTCCCGATGTTCTGCACCTGCAAAACAAGCCGCGCCTGATGCAGCCTGCCGCCGTTCGCCAACACCGACATCGCCTGCGCCATTTGCAACGGACTGATCAAAATGTCGCCCTGCCCGATCGCCATGTTCGCGATGTCGCCGCCTTTGATCGTCCGCTTGTGGACGCGCATCATGTAGTCATCGTCGGGAATGTTTCCCGCGGCCTCGGCGCGCAGCGGAATTCCTGTCCGGCGGCCGAGTCCGAGGCGTTTCGAAAAATCAATGATCGGTTCCGCGCCGATCTGAAGCCCGGCTTGGTAGAACCAGGTGTTGCACGACTGCGTCAGCGCCTCCTTGAAGTTCAGGCTGCCGGCATCGACCTTCTTCCAGTTCCGGAAAACATGGTTTCCCACCGCAAACGAAGTCGGGCAGGGGAAGCGCTGTTGCGTGGAGACCTTCCCGCTCTCGAGCCCCGCAAAGCCGACGAAGGTTTTGAATGTGGATCCCGGGGGATATGCCGACCGGAATGCGCGCGGCAGCAGCGGATTCGCAGGATCCTTGGAATAAGCCTGGAAAACCGATGGCCGCACTGTGGGAACAAAGTCGTTCGGGTTGAATGAGGGCTTCGAGGCGAGGGCGAGGATTTCGCCATTGTTCGGGTCCATCGCCGCGATCGCCCCGCGCTTGGCGCCCTTGTCGAGCGCGCCCTCCGCGGCCTGCTGCACAGCGAGGTCGAGCGTCGTCACGATATTGTATCCCGGCACCGGCTGGCGGGAAATGCGCTCGGAGGATTTCTTGCCGTCCGCGTCGAATGTGATCTGCAGCAATCCCGGCGTGCCCCGGAGTTCCTTGTCAAAAATCTGCTCCAGTCCCTCGCGGCCCTCGCTCTCCGGAAAGATGAGGTCGTTGTTCTCGATCGGCCGTTGCGAGAGCGGCGCTTTCGGCCCCGTGTAGCCGATGATGTGCGCGGCCAGCGGACCGTTCGGGTAGAAGCGGACATAGGTCTGCCGCAAAACCTGATTGGGCGGTGCGGCCTTCGTGAACGCGTTCATCTCCTGCGGCAGCAAATCCTCCGCGATGTCCATCGGAAGCACGCCGCGGTTCTTGTAGTGGTTCAGGATCGCGGAATCGGAAACCCGGATGTCGCGGTTGATGGTGGCTGAGGCGAGGGCGATCTGGCGGCGCGCGAAGGACAGGATTTTTTCGTCGGTCCAGTCCAGGGGGGTGGGGAAGGTGATCGCAAGATTGTAGCTCAACCGCGTCTGCGCGAGCGGCAGGCCATTGCGGTCGGTGATCTGTCCGCGCGGCGCGGGGATCAACAGCGAAAAGGTCCGCGCCTGACGCTGCGTTTCCCATGTGGGCTTGGGGTTTTCGACCTTGCCGGTGTTGTCCACCACGCCGCCCTGCGCGGACATGGCGGCCAGCAGCAGTGCGACGAACCCGTGTTTCATTCCCCGGAACATAACAAAGGCCATGCCGGAGACCATTTCGAAATCCTCTTTGGGGTTGCGTGCCGATATAACTGCAACGACCCTGCGCGCGTGTCGCTCCGATTTCTCAAGGCGTTCCTCACTTCCCCTTCCACGGTCGGCGCCGTGTGGCCGTCCTCGCCCGCCCTGGCTCGCCAGATGGTGGCCACGGCCGGGCTCGACAACGCCTCGACTGTGGTCGAACTCGGGCCGGGCACCGGGGCGTTCACGCGCCACATTGTTGAAAACCTCCGCCCCGGCGCGCGCTTTGCGGCCGTCGAAAAACACCCCGCATTTGCCGAAAAAATTTCCCGCGAATTTCCAGGCATCCAGGTGGTCTCCGGCTGTGCGACCCGCCTCAGCGATCACCTCGCCGCGGAAAACATCCCCGCTCCCGAAGCCATCCTTTCCGGACTCCCGTGGGCGGCATTTGGACCGGAGCTGCAAACCGCGATCCTCACTCAAATCCACGGCTCGCTGGCAGCCGATGGTGTGTTCCTCACTTTTGCATATTACGGTCCGCACCGTTTTGCTGCGGGTCGGCGCTTCCGCGCGAATCTCGGGAACCTCTTCGGCGATGTGCGGCGTTCGCCCGTCGTCCTTCGAAATTTCCCTCCGGCCTTCGTTTACTCCTGCCGCCGCTAAGCGCCCGGAAAAAACTTTGCGAGCGCGGTGCCAAGCGCCTCCATCGGCAAGCCGACCACATTCGACATGGAGCCCTTGATCGACGCGATAATTCTCTCACCCCCATCCTGCGCTGCGTAACCACCCGCCTTGTCGAGCGGGTGGATCGAAGCAAGGTAGGCGCGGATTTCCTCCGGATCGAGTTCGCGGAATGCCACCCGCGTTTCCTCGAAAAAAACTTCCGGTTCGCTGCCGCCGAGGCCGAACGCCACCCCGGTCGCGACAATGTGCGTGCGCCCCGAGAGTTCTCCGAGCATCCGCTCCGCATCCCGCATGTCGCGCGGTTTGCCGTAAAATTTCCCGCCGAGCCAAACAACCGTGTCCGCCGCCACCACGACTTGCCCCCCATGCTGCGGGGAGACCGCCATCCACTTGCGGCGGGCGTTTTCCACAGCGAGGTCGCCGGGTTGCATTCCCGAATCCTCAAGCTCGGGGGCGTTGGAAGGAACGACATGCACGGAGAATCCACCTTCCTCAAGCAACCTCAACCTCCGGGGCGACCCGGATGCCAAAACGATCTGCCCCACGCCGCGAAGCTGCGTTGCAGGCTTACTGCTCGGTGTCTGTGTCGTATCCGCCGCGGATGCCATCCAATTTTTTTTGCATCGCGCGCGACGAGTCCGGGCGGGAATTGATTTTGTTCGCAATGCCCCAGACCACCGGCACCAGCGCCGCCGCACCGAGCGCGATCAGAATGGTCCCCGCGTTGCGACGGGCGTTGTGACCGATGCTGTCGGCGACGAGAAATCCCGCGCCGAGTCCGATGGCGACCTGCGAGAAACCCACGATTCCGGAAACGGGGAGGTTTTCGCCGAATTTGTCCAAGGAGAGCTGCGACATGTGATTGATACTGCGCAGGCGGTGTGGGACTTTTCAATCCCAAATGAAAAAAGTCCTCGGCATCGATCTCGGCGAGGCCCGCGTGGGCGTTGCGGCCAGCGACGACCTCGGCATGCTCGCCCACCCGCTCGAAACCATCGACGCCCGCGCCACCGACCCCGCCAAGCGCATCGTCGAACTCGCCGCGGGCTGCGGCGCCTCGACAATCGTCGTCGGCATCCCGCGCAACATGGACGGTTCGCGGGGGCCCGCCGCCGAGAAAGCGATGGCGTTCATCGAAGGGCTGAAAAAAACCACTACCGTGTGTGTGGTCGGATGGGACGAGCGGTTGACCACGGTCTCCGCGCAGCGGGCGCTCCGCGAGGCGGGGCGCGACGCACGAAGCCAAAAATCCATCATCGACCAAGTGGCTGCGCAAATGATCCTCCAAGGCTGGCTCGACGCGAACCCATGAGGCTCCTGCTCGAGGTCGGCTACCACGGCGCAAAGTTCAACGGCTGGCAAAGCCAGCGCTGCGGCAACACCGTCCAGGACCACTTGCAAAAAGCCTTCGCCGCCCTGTGTCGCGAACCGGTCCAGGTCCACGCTGCCGGGCGCACGGATGCCGGAGTCCATGCGCTTGCGCAATGCGCCCACGCCGATGTGCCGGACAAGCGCTTCGCCCCCGCCGCATGGGTTCGCGCCCTCAACGCCCACCTGCCATCTGAGATCCGCGTCGTTTCGGCGCGCGAAGTGCCGCCTGATTTTCACGCGCGCTTCTCGGCTACCGGAAAAACCTACCGCTACCGCGTCTGGAATTCCCCCGCGTTGCACCCGCTCGAAGCCGACCGGGCCTGGCATGTCCCGGGAACAATCGATTCCGAAAAACTCGCCGCCGCCTGCCGTTTGTTCACGGGCGAACACGATTTCGCCGCATTTTCCGCCCGACGCTCCAAACGGGAGGAAGACACCGTTCGCACTATCCACCGTATCGCTATCGACGGCGGCGGACCGCGCATCGACCTCGTTTTTACGGGAACCGGATTTCTCTATAAAATGGTCCGCATGCTCACTGCGGCAATCGTCCGCCACGCGCAGGACCGGGTGGAACTCGGGGAACTTCGCGACGCGCTCAAAAACGGTTCACCGCGTTTCAGCCACACGGCGCCTGCCTGCGGACTCTGCCTCGAGAGGGTTTTCTACGAGGGGTCGTGCGATGCCATCGCGTCGCGGTAGAGGTCGGCGTAAACCCCGCCCCGCGCCAACAACTCCGCGCCGCTCCCGTCTTCGACAATCCGGCCGTTTTTCAAAACCAAAATCCGCCCCAGCCCGTGCACCGTCGTCAACCGATGCGTGATAATCAGTGTCGTCCGCCCGCGCATCAGCTCTCCAATCGTCACCATGATCGCATGCTCGGTGGACGGATCGAGCGCGCTCGTGGGTTCGTCGAGCAGCAGAATCGGCGCGTTTTTTAGGAAAGCCCGCGCGATCCCGATGCGCTGCCGCTGACCGACGCTCAAGTGCCCGCCGCGTTCCCCGACCGGGCTGTCGAACCCTTTGGGCATGGCGTTGATGAAGTCCAGCGCCTGCGCCTTGCGCGCCGCCTCCTCGATCTCTGCGAAGGTCGCGCCCGGTTTTCCATAGGCGATGTTCTCGCGCACCGTTGTTGAGAAAAGCAGCGTGTCCTGCAGGACCATCCCGATCTGCGCACGCAGGCTCTTTTTGGTGACCGACCTCAAATCCTGTCCATCCAGCGACACGCTTCCCCGCACCGGATCGTAAAACCGCGGCACGAGGCTTAGCAGCGTGCTCTTGCCCGCACCGGTCCCGCCGACGAAAGCCACCGCCTGCCCGGGCTCTATCGAAAAATCGATGTCCTCGAGCACGGTCCGCTCGTCGGAATACCCGAAGGCCACATGGTTGAAGACCACGCGCCCCTGCGCGCTTTGGAGTGCAATGGCGTTCGGCGCCTCGGGAACATCGTCGCCGCGGTCAAGGACCTCGAAGCACCGCTGCGCCCCGGATGCCGCACCCTCCAGCGCCCATGCCGTGTAGGTGAGTTGCTCGAGCGGTTGGTAGAGCATCAGAAGATACGAGGAAAAAACCAGCAGGTCCCCGAGCGTGAAATTCGCCGTGGGATTCATCACCTGCAGCGACCCGGTGTAATACATCACCGCCGTCCCGGCCGCCATCAGGGTCCCGACCACGAGCGAACTCGCGACCGAGGTTATGTTCAGACGCAGGTTCGCCTCGAGGCTGCGGGACGCCCGCTGCCGGAATTGATCGACCTCGAACGACTCGCGCCCGAACGCATGCACCATGCGGATTTGACCGAGTCCCTCCTGCGCGACCGCCAGAAGATCGCTTTCGCGTTCCCGGATCGTGGTGGACTGCGCCCGCACCCGCACCGCGTAGAACCGGATCGCCCACGCCACCGGCGGCAACACCGCCAAGGAGGCCAGCGCCAGAACCCAATCCATTCGGAACATTACCGTGAAGGTCGCGATGAGCATCACCACGGAGGAAAAAATCGCCGCGAATCCCTTGTTGTAGATTGTCTGGATGCTTTGCGAGTCGTAGGCGACGCGGAAACTCGAGTCCGCGCTGCGGCGCGAATCATGAAAGCGCAACGGCAGCGCCTGCAGCGCCGCATACAGGTCGGTTCGCAATTTCAGCAATGCCTGCAGCCCGACCCGCACAAAAAGATAGTTGGACGCGAGGTTCACCAACCCCGCCAGCAGGCTCACCGCGACCATTGCCGCGCAGAGCCACAGCACCACCACCGGTCCGGGCGCAGCGCCAAACCAGTCGTCCAGCAGCTTCCGCACATCGGCGGTCCCTGCGGAAGCGTCGAGCACGCCGTCCACGATGAATTTGAATGGCCACGGCTTGAGAAGATTCAGTCCGATCGAGGCCAGCGAGAGCGCGATGCCCCCCGCCGTCGCCCACGCGAACGGGCGGAAGTAGCGGATCGTCCTCGCGTAAATGTTCACTGCACCCGTTGCTAAGCCCTCGCCAGTCGCCGCGCAAGCCCGCACCCTTCTGCTTGCCGTCGCCCGTCCTCGCCAACACATTCGCCCAGCGAATCAATGATCCTGAAAAACCCGAACGCGGAAATTTTCATTCCCGATGCGGCGCCACTGCCGGACGCGCTGTCCCGCACGACCCATCTCGGCATCGGTGCCCACCCCGACGACCTGGAATTCATGGCCTACGGCGGAATTTTGGAATGTTTTCAAAACTCCAGCGCCTCGTTCAGCGGCATCGTCCTGACCGATGGTGGCGGCAGTCCGCGCTCCGGGCGGTTCGCCGGATTGAGCGATTCGGAAATCGCCGCCATCCGGCGGGAGGAACAAAAAAACGCCGCGCGCATCGGAAAATACGGCGTCGTGGTTCAACTTGGCTACACCAGCGCGGAGATCAAAGATTCCGCGAATGCCGCGCCCGCGTCCGATCTCGATTCCATTCTCCGCGCCTGTGCGCCGCGGACGGTTTACATCCACAACCCGGCCGACAAACACCCCACACACATCGCCGCATTTGCCCTGTGCCTGCGTGTGCTCCGCAGCCTGCCTGTCGAATTGCGACCTTCAAAGGTGATCGGTTGCGAGGTCTGGCGCGGACTCGATTGGCTGCCGGACTCCGAAAAAATCCGGATGTCGACCGCGGGGAACGATGAATTAGAAAATGCCCTGAACACTTCCTTCGAATCCCAGATTTCCGGAGGCAAGGAATACGCCCTCGCCGTCAGGGGCCGCCGCCGCGCAAATGCGACATTCTCCGATCCGCACACCGCTGACGCATTCCCGGGAACAATCTTCGGAATCGACCTCACACCACTCGTCGCAGACCCCTCGCTCGACCCGGTCGAATTCACCTGCGCTGCCATCCGGCGTTTTGAAAACGAGGTTCGC
>JBMOIA010000039.1:0-9725 GCA_049317565.1 Terrimicrobiaceae bacterium
CGAGGGTGTGCCAGCGGGTTTCGGATTTCCACACGCGGCTGGCGAAGGTTCCGTCGGGGAGTGGTTCAAGCGGGGCGCCGGGTTTGGCGAGGCGGAATTGGGTGCGGGTGTTGGCGGGCGTGGTGTGGAGTTCGAAGTAGTGTTCGGCGCCGGCGGGCTGGAGGAAGATTTCGAACACATCGCCGAGTTCCCAGGTTTTTTGGTTGGGTCCGGTGGAGAGGGTGAAGATGTCGTCGTCGGGGAGTTCGGCGAGGACGATGAGGTGGGTGCCGTTGTGGGCGGTGCGGGCGCTGGCGGGGAGGAAGCCGGGTTCGGGCGCGGGGAGCCAGGATTGGCGGAGTGTGAGCGCGGGGATTTGGGAGAAAATTTCGAGGAGCGCTGGGAGTTCGGCGGGGCCGGAGCGCAGCGCGGGGAGGAATGGGATGGGGGTCTGGTCCAAAGGGTGGCGGGTTTTTGTTTTGAGGGGGCGTCCGGGCTGCCGAGTCTGGCGATTACACAGGCGGGACGCCTGTGCCCCCTTCCAAATTGGGGAGCGGTTTTTTTATTCGGGGACGGTGCGGGAGAGGATGGAGGTTTCGGGGCGATACATGTCGGCGTTGGAGGCTTGGAATTCGGCTTTGAGGCGGACTTTGATGCGGGAGACATCGACGAGTTCCCATCCGGTGAAGCGGAGGCGGCCGCCGGCGCCGCCGTTGTGCGAGATGCCGATGAGGAGGTGGCGGGCGTCGTCGTGGACTTTGCCGGTGGTGGTTTTGGGTTCGTAGTAGAATGTGCGGAGGGTGGAGGTGCGGTTGTCGGCGGCGTGGAGTTTGGGGTCGAGGTAGGCGATGGAGCCGTCGGGGAGGGTGAGGCGGAGGTCGGGGTAGCCGCTGCGCTGTTCTTCGCCGGCGGCGGTGCGGGGGATGCCGCAGGACCAGCCGGGTTCCTTCGAGCAGCGGGCGAGGAGTTCGTCTTCGATGAAGCGGCTGGCTTCGTTGATGCGGCCGGCGGTGTGGACGGGGTGGGCGGGCTGGTTCAGCGAGGCGAGGGTGGAATCAAGGATGGCACCGAGTTTTTTGAGCCAGGGGGCGTCGGTGGTTTTATCGATGGGGATGATTTTTTTTCCGCTGGTGGCGGCGAGGACTTCGGAGAACGGGATGCCGGAGAGTTCGCGGTCGCCCTGCAGGAGCCAGTGGATGAACTCGCGGGCGTCGGAGGAGTTTTTTTCTTCGGCGTGGACGAGCGGCGCGGCGGCGAGGAGGGCGGCCGTGAATAGAGTGAGAAACCACGGCGCCGACGGAGCGGCGCCCTCCGGGGGGGGATTTTTTGCGTGGCGGGGTGGGGCTTTTAGGGCCGGGGCGGTTGTCGTAAAAACGCGGATGTGGCTCTGACAAGCAGAGCCCTCCTCGCGAGGCGCGGGGCGGGGCACTATTAGAAGGTTACGCCCATCTGGGCGCCGAGGACGAGGGCGTTCGGGATGTCGCCGGTGCCTCCGGGGTTGATGATCCATTGGAGGTTGGGTTGGACATACGCGAATTTGGTGAGTTGGACGCGGTAGCCGGCTTCGAGGGCGATTTCGAAGGTGGGGTCGCCGGCGACGGTGGCGGCGTAGTCGTCGCTGAATTCGCCGTAAACGAAGCCGAGCATGGCGATGTCCTGGTCGCGCTCGGGGACAAGGCCTCGGTAAACGATGCCGGAGTTCACTTGGAACGGCAGCCTTGAAATATTCTGCTGTGGGGAGAGGACGAAAGCGCTCCAGAGCGTGAGCCCCTGGTCGCTGCCGGGCGATTCCTGCCAGACCATTTGGTCGGCGTGCCAGTAGAAGCCGTAGGAGTTTCCGGCGGTCTCGGTGGTGCCGAACTGGGTGAATTCCCACGGGGAGAAATAGCCGCCGAACCAGTAGTGGCCGGGCAGGCCGCGTTCGTCGGGGGTTTCGAGGGCGACGCTGGTTTTTCCTTCCGAGAGGGCTTTCGAGCCGACCGGGTTTTTGCCGCCGGCGGAGGGTTTTTCGGAAGCGGGGACGGGTTTTTTGAAGAACTCGGGGGTCCAGCCGACCTGGCCGATGAGGAAGACGCCGTCGGAATTCGACATGGTCCAGTCGAGTCCGTGTCCGGAGTAGAGGTTGATCTGTGTGGCTTGGTAGATGCCCGCCATGGCGAACCACTCGGGGCTGGGGTCGAAGCGCACGCGGGAACCCCAGACGGCGGCGGGGTAGCAGGAGAAGGCGGTGTTGACGGGGAGGGACTGCGGGTTTCCGTCGATGCCGTTGTTCATGTAGAGCCAGTAGAGCGGGGAAGAAGCGAAGTCGTCCCCGACGGCGAAGCGGCCGATTTTGATGCCGAGGGTGTCTTCGAGGAGTTTTTGTTCGAGCACGAGTCCGTAGAAAGAGGCGGTCTGTCCGCCGTAGACCTGCTGGACGGTGAATTGGTTCCCGATGTATTCGCCAGAGAGGTTCCGGCCGTTGCGGTCGAGACCAGACACGGTCAGCGTGGCGCCGTGCCAGCCGATGAGTTTTTCGAGGCCAAACTGGATGCCGAAGCCGAAGTTGTCGGTGTAGGTGAAGCCCTGCGACATGCCGCCGACGGGGTTGCCGGCGATGTTATTCGTGTAGGTGAGGGCGAACTCGTAGCCGGAGTCGTCGAGCCAATTGCGGGTGCCCCACCAGTCGCCGGTGGCGGCGTTGCCATCCCACCATTGGCGGGAGCCGATGTAGTTCGAGGGGTGCGGGTCGTAGTAGGACCAGAAGCGCGAGTAGCCGAACATGGAATCCTGTTCGGCGTCGTAGCCGACGGGCGTGCCGGGGATGTCGCCGGATTCCTGGGCGAAGGCTGCGGCGGCGGTGCAGAACGATGCAAGGAGGGGGAGGAGGAGTTTTTTCATAGGGGTTGGAGGAGGACTGAGTGTGAAATTGGAGCAGGGATGCGCGGCGGAGCCAATTCGAAAAAAGGGGGCCTGTGCGCAGGGACGGGATTTTTTTGAAAAAATGAAAGAGGCATTTTGAAAAACAAATGTTTTACACTTTGAGTCTCGTTGGGGATATTGGCTCCATGAAAACGATCAGCGTCCGGGAAATGAAGGCCCACTGGTCCCGGGTGGAGGAGTTGGTGGCCAATGGCGAGGTCATTGAGGTGTTGAACCGCGGCAAGCCCAGGGTGCGGCTCGTTCCTGCGGGGGGAATGCAGCGGGTGGTTTGGGACGACCATCTGGCGACGGCTGTCCCCAACAAGGGGGCCACGGTCGAGGAAACGGTCGCGCGGGACCGCGGGGGGCGGTGGTGAGATGCTGTATCTCGATACGAGCGCATTGCTGAAACTCTACCTGCGCGAGGACGGGTCGGAATGGGTGCAGGCGGAAGTGGAGGCGCAGGGCGATCCGCTTCCGGTTTGGGAATTGCAGGAGGCGGAGCTGACAAATGCGCTTCGCTTGAAAGTCTTTTGGCGCGACATCACGGCTGCCCAGGCGGAAGCGCAGCTCGCCCATTTCCGCTCGCGCAAGGAAAGGGGGCAGTATTTTTTTCCGGGGCTCGACCGCGCGGCGCTGATGGAGCGGTTCCGGTTGCTGGCTGGCCACACCATGAAACTCGGCACCCGCACCTTGGATGTGATGCATGTGGCTTGCGCGTGCGAGATCCGTGCGGACCGGTTCGTTTCCTTCGACGGGCGCCAACTTTCCTTGGCGAAACGCGCGGGACTGCGGGTGGCTGATCCCGACAGGGGCTGAGCAGGGGGGATGGGCGGCAGTGGCGTAAGCCATTCCGGCTTCCGCTGCGCGGGGACGGCAGCTGCGCCGCCTGAATCTTGGGTCCGCCCGGCGGGCCGACCCTTTTTTACGGATGTGCTGCCGCACCGGGTGGTGGTGGGATTTTTTCGAGGGCGATGGCGAGGATTTTCCTGTGCGGGCTGGGCATGGCAGGGAGGCGCGCGAGGGGGAACGGGGTCCAGGCGGCATCGGGGGTCGTGCGGCGGAGGTGCAGGGCGACGCGGTGGCGGGTGATGGAGTAGTTTAGGCTGGCGAGTGCCTTGGGGTCTGGTTCGGCGGGCGGGAGGATCCAGAGGCCTTTCCAATGCGGGCCGGGCGAGGGGATGAGGTGGATTTGGTTTTCCGCGATCGAGAGGGCGCGCCATTCGGTGAGGCGGGTGATGGATTTTTTCGGGGGCTTGGCGGGGATGGAGGCGGGGTCGGCGGCGCGGCAGAAACTGCGGAGCGGGCAGCGGGGGCAATCGGGCGCGCCGGCTTTGCAGATGGTGGCGCCGAGGTCCATGAGGGCGGAGGTGTGGTCGCGGCCGTTTTTTTCGGGGAGGAGCGAGGCGGCGGATTTTTCGAGGAAGGCGCGGGCTTCGGCGGTAGTGATGTTTTTCCGGTAGTCGAAGAGTCGGGCGACGACGCGGATGATATTCGCATCGAGGACGGGGATGGGTTGGTCGAAGGCGAAGGCGGCGATGGCGGATGCGGTATAGGGGCCGATGCCCGGGAGGGCGCGGAGTTCCGGCAGGGTGGATGGGATTTTACCGGCGTGGCGGGTGGCTATGGCTTGGGCGGCGCGGTGGAGGTTGCGCGCGCGGGAGTAGTATCCGAGGCCTTCCCATTCTTTGAGGACGGCATCGAGGGGCGCTGCGGCGAGGGCACGGATGTCGGGGAATTTTTGCATCCAGGGTTCGAAGCGCGGGAGGATGGCGGCGACGGTGGTTTGCTGGAGCATGAACTCGGAGACGAGGACGCGGTAGGGGGTCGGCAGGTCGCGCCAGGGGAGATGGCGGCCGTGTTGGCGGAACCAGCGGCGGAGCGCGGCGGCGGGAGTTTTTTCAATCATCTCGACAGTGTGGATGGATTACGCGCAAAACTCGGGAATGTCCGCTGCAAAAGCCCTGCACAGCCACACGGTGGCGCTGACGGAATTGCAGGCCGCGGCGCTGCGGGAGGTGCTGGCGGGGCAGGGGTTTGAATTCGAGGAGCGTCCGCACATGCTGTATTTCGCACGGGGGCCGCGGATCACGGTGGGGGTTTACGCGAAGGGGCCGAAGGCGGTGGTGCAGGGGCGGGGGATCGAGGAGTTCATCACTTTCACGGTCGAGCCGCAGGTGCTCGGTGAGGCGAAGTTCGGCTACGAGGAGGTCCACTCGCCCGAGCTTTTCGAACCGCACTTCGGCGTGGACGAGAGCGGCAAGGGGGATTTTTTCGGTCCGCTCGTGATTGCCGGGGTTTATGTGGACGGGGCGATCGCGCGGGCGTTGAAAGATGCGGGTGTGAGGGACAGCAAGTCGGTGACAAGCGACAAGGCGATCCGGGATTTGGCGAAGGCGATCCGGGCGCAGCGGGTGCCGGCCTCGGTGGTGGTGGTGGCACCGCCGCGATACAACGATCTCTACCGGAAGATTGGAAATCTGAACCGGCTGCTGGCGTGGGGGCATGCGCGAGTGATCGAGGATTTGTGCGGGCTGTGTCCCGAGTGTCCGAGGGCGCTTTCAGACAAATTCGCCGATGTGCGCGTGCTGGAGCGGGCGTTGATGGAAAAGGGGAGGAAAATCCGGCTCGACCAGCGCACGAAGGCGGAGTCCGACTACGCCGTGGCGGCGGCGTCGATTTTGGCGCGGGAAAAATTCATCGACTGGCTCGAGGCGAAGGGGAAGGAACTCGGTGTGGCCTTGCCGCGCGGGGTTTCGGCGGCGGTGAAGTCGGCCGCGGTGGAGATCGTGCGGCGCGATGGGGCGGCGGGGTTGGAGTCGGTGGCGAAGACTCATTTCAAAACCGCTGCGGAGGTCTCGGCGCAAGGCGCCTGAGCTTGTGCAATGGGTGGCGATGGCACAGATTCCCCGCCGATGAAGAAGTCCGGCTGCCTAGTCGCGTTCCTGTTTGTTGCGGTTTGCGCGAGCCTTTTCGTCAACATGCTCCTCGTTGCGGCGCTCGGTGTGAAGGGGACGGCGTCGATGTCGCATGTGAATGTCCTGCCCTCGCAAACTTTCGAAGAGGAGACGATCGAGGAGGGCAAGGGTTCGAAGGACAAGATCGCGGTCGTTCCGCTCGAGGGGATCATCGCCTTCGGCATGGAGGGCAGCCTCGGCGACTCGATGGTCGAGGATTTCAAGGCCGCGCTGAAGCAGGCGGAGGAGGACGAGCATGTGAAGGCGGTGGTGGTGGCGATCGACTCGCCCGGCGGGGAAATCACGGCCTCGGATGTGCTTTACCACGCGCTGCGGGAGTTCGAGCCCAAGAAGCCGGTGGTGGCTTATTTCAACGCGATCGGCGCGTCCGGAGCCTACTACACGGCGTGCGGGGCGGATTGGATCATGTGCAACGACACGACCTTCACCGGCAGCATCGGGGTGATTATTTCCACGCTGAACTACCGCGAGCTGTTCGGAAAAATCGGGCTCGAGGCGGTGGTTTTTAAAAGCGGGAAGTTCAAGGACATGTTGAATGGCGCGCGAGAGATGTCGCCGGAGGAGAAGGAATATGTGCAGGGGCTCGTCATGCAGAGCTACGACAGGTTCCTCGGAATTGTGTCGGAATCACGCGGGCTGGACGGGGAAAAATTGCGTAGCGGTCCGGCGGACGGGCGCATCCTGAGCGGCACGGACGCCTTCCGCGACAAGCTGGTGGACCAACTCGGCTACATCGAGGACGCGTATGCGAAGGCGCGTGAACTCGGGAAAGCCGAGGGCGCCGAGGTGGTGCGGTATGTGAGGTCCTACAGTTTCGACAGGTTCCTGCGTCTCTTCGGCGAAACGCGTGCGGCGAAGATCGAGATCGGGCTGCCTGGCAAGGCGCATGCGCTCGAGCCGGGGCGGGTGTATTTGTTGCCGCCGTTTTTTGCGCCCTGAAATTTTTCGCGGGATGAAGCGGGCGAAGATCGATACATCAGGCTTGCAGGGGGGATTGCAATCGCCTTTTGCTGCATTGGAAATTGCGGGGCTGCCTGAGGGTCCGATGGAGATGGAAAAGCCGGCTGCGGTTCCGAAGAAAAACGGCCGGGTGGTCCTGCGGCGCGAGAAAGCCGAGCGGGGGGGTAAGACGGTGGTGGTGGTCTCGGGATTCGAGCCCCATTTTTCGGAAACCGACATTGTGGAGTTCGGGCGTCAGGCGCGGCAGTCTTGCGGGTGCGGCGGAACGGTTCGCGGGCGGGAGGTTGAACTGCAGGGGGACAATCCGCAGCGGGTGCGGGCATTTTTCGAAAGCGCCGGGTTCCGCGTGGCGGGCGTGTGAGGCGGCCGGATGGCAAGTCCCCGCTTGCAATGGGGCGAAACCCGCGTTTATTGGACGGCAAGATGGCTGGTCCCACTGAAGCCCTCGCGAAGTTGTTGCGGGACGATGATCCGGAAACGGTGCGCCTCGTGAAGGAGCAATTGGTTTCTATCGCCGAAGACAATCCCAGCGCCCTGCTCGAACTGGCCGATACCGATGACGCGCTGGTCTCGTCGCATGCGCGGGATGTCTTGAACGAAGTGGGCGGCAGATGCGCGGACTACGATTTCTCGATGGTGTGCCATTCCGGCGGCGAGGTGTTCGACATCGAGCAGGCGGCGTGGAGCCTGGCGCGGGCGATCGAGCCGGATTTTTGCACGGTGGACTGCGAGGAAGAGGTCAATGCCTGGGGCAGGGAATTGCTGTCACGCCTGCCGCGGGCGGCGAGCAATGCGGACCGGGTGGGACTGCTTTCGAAGTTTTTGTTCGGCGAGCTCGGGTTCTGCGGCAATGGCGAGAGATACTACGCGGAGGAAAATTCGCTGATGACGCGTGTGGTGGAGAACCGGCGGGGTATCCCGATTTCACTCACGCTGCTGGCGATGATGGTCGGCTCGCGCGCGGCAATGAAGATCGAGGGGATCAATTTGCCCGGTCACTTCATCGCGCGGCACGGGGAGGTTTTTTTCGATCCCTTTCATGGCGGGCGCATCCTCGACCGGGCGGGAATCCGGTCGATCTTGAACAGGCAGGGGCTCGAACTGAAACCCTCGCACCTGCTGCCGGCGACTCCGCGTCAATTCCTCATGCGGATGCTCGCGAATCTTCTTTATGTTTACGACCTCGACGGGGACACCGCCAAACACGAGCGGGTGAAGTCCTGGATGGATGCCATCGCGTGCGGGTTCACCGCGCGATGACGGCCGAGGTTCTCAACATTGGCACCGAACTCCTGCTGGGCGATGTGGTCAACACGCACGCCGGGTGGATCTCCAAGCGCATTTTCCCGCTCGGGTTGCGCGTGGCGCGTCAGACGACGGTGCCCGACGGTCCTGCGATCCGGGATGGGATTTTCGAGGCGTTCGGGCGCTGTGACATTTTGTTTGTGACCGGCGGGCTGGGGCCGACGACAGACGACATCACGCGCGAGGTGGTGGCGGAGTTGCTCGGGATGCGGCTTGAGGAGAGTGCGGAAATTTTGGCGGGGATCGAGGCGAGGTTCGCGGCCAAGGGGCACAAATTCGCTCCCCGTGTGGCGCGGCAGGCGATGGTGCCGGCGGGTGCCGAGGTCTTGCCGAATGCGAACGGCACGGCGCCGGGGTTGTATTTTCCGCCGGTGGAGAACCCATCCAGCGCCTCGCCCCATGTGTTTTTGTTGCCCGGCCCGCCTCGGGAATTGCAGCCGATGTTCCTCGACTGTGTGATGCCGAGATTGAGGGAGATTTGCGGCGGGTTGCCGGTGCGCGAGGAACGGATTTACAAGGTTGCCGGCCTCGGCGAGAGCGCGGTCGAGCAAATGCTGGGGTTGGAACTTGAGGCCAACCCGGCGCTGGAGGTCGGGTATTGCGCGCGGCCGAACGAGGTGGACCTGCGGCTGATCGGCGTGCCGGAGGATTTGGACAAGGTGGAGCGGCGCGTGCTGGAGGTTTTGGGGAAGCATATCGTTCCGGATTTTGCGGAGGGTCTTGAGAGGATCGTGGTGGAGCGGCTGGCTCGCCGCGGATGGACATTGGCTACGGCGGAATCCTGCACCGGCGGGCTGCTGGCAGGGGCGGTGACCGATGTGCCGGGGGCATCAGACGTTTTTTTGCGGGGTTATGTGACCTACTCCAACCAAGCAAAGGTAGAGGCGCTCGGAGTGGACGGGGGATTGATCGAAAAACACGGCGCGGTGAGCCGTGAAGTTGCAGTGGCGATGGCGGCGGGCGCGCTCAAGAATTCGGGAGCCGCCTTTGCGGTCTCCACTACCGGCATTGCGGGTCCAGGCGGTGCGACTGTTGAAAAACCTGTGGGGTTGGTTTTTGTGGGACTGGCTGGGAAAGGTGGAGCATCCAAGGTTGCCGAGTTCCGGCTGGGCGGCAGCCGGGCGGTGATTCGCAAAACCGCCGTGCGGGCGGCGCTGGACATGTTGCTGCGGGAGTTGCCGGAATGAGTTTGCGGAAAATCGGGGTGGTGGTGGGCGATCCGGCTGGCGTCGGACCCGAGATCGTTGAGGCGGCGCTGCGGGGATTCGAAGTCGCCGGGGTGGAGTTCGAAGTATTGCAGCCGAGCGGCATCCATGAATCGGGCAAGCCGACCCGGGAATCCGCACTGGCGGCGGCTTCGGCGCTCGAAGAGGCGGCGCGGAGGTGTGTGTCGGGGGAGTGGTGCGGGGTGGTGACGGGACCGGTGTGTAAAAATGCCATGCACGCGGCAGGCTTCGAATTCCCGGGGCAGACGGAATTTTTTGCGGAGCGCGCGGGGGTTTTGAATTTCGCGATGTGCCTCACAGGCGGTCCGCTTACGGTGGCGCTTGTGACCGCCCATGTGCCGCTGGCGCGGGTGGCGGGGTTGTTGGACCGCGCGGA
>JBMOIA010000040.1:0-9574 GCA_049317565.1 Terrimicrobiaceae bacterium
GGTTTTCGGCTAACCACTCCGCGTGATTTCGCTCCGCGGGGACATCGAGGCCGGCGCCGCGACGCCGTTCCAGCTCGAGGTGGAGTCCGTTTTTTCCGAGACGGGCATCCTCTCCGGCGCGGCGTCGTTCGAATACCGCCCGGAACAGCAGCGCATGGCGGGGGCGGCCGCGCGGACGATTGAAAACGGCGGCCACATCGTCATCGAGGCCGGCACCGGCGTGGGCAAATCGCTCGCCTATCTCGTCCCGGCTGTGCTCCACGCCGTCCGCACCAAGCGCAAGGCGGTGATCTCCACGCACACGATCGCGCTGCAGGAGCAGCTCATGTTCAAAGACATTCCGCTCGTGCAAAAAATCGTGCCGCAGGAGTTCGAGGCCGTGCTGCTGAAGGGGCGCCACAATTTCCTCTGCACCACGCGACTCTCCCGCGCCCTCGCGCAGGCGAAGGACCTCTTCACGCCGGTCCAACACGCCGAACTCGAGCGCATCCGCGAATGGTCAACCACCACGCGCGACGGCTCGCTCAGCGATTTCCTCGAGCAGCCGGATCCCGCCGTTTGGGAAGAAGTGCGCAGCGAGCAGCACCTCTGCACCCCGAAAACCTGCGGGCCAGCGAGCGGTTGCTTCTACCAGGCGCTGCGCCGCCGCGTGGCGACAGCCCAGATCGTCGTCCTGAACCACGCCCTCTTCTTCACGCTGCTCAACGGCGTGGAGGACGCCGAGAACCGCACCGGCGGGCTGCTGTTCGCAAACGACTTTGTGGTCTTCGACGAAGCCCACACGCTCGAGGAGGTCGCCGCGCGCCATATCGGAATGGAAATTTCCCAGCTCGGCCTGCGCCGCTCGATCCAGCGGCTCTACAACCCGCGCAGCAAAAAAGGCCTCTTCCAAATCCTTAAAAACGGCCCCGCCTGCCGCGCCGTCGCCGATGTCCTGCCAACGGCGGACGCGTTTTTCGGCGATGTCGCCAAGGGCTGCGAATTCAAAAAGGGCCGCGAGTTCCGCGTGCGCGAACCCGACCTCGCCGACGGCTCGGACATCTGCTCCGCGCTCGCCCGCCTCGGCGAACTCATCTCGACCGAAGCCGGGAAATGCAAGGATGACACCCACACCTCCGAACTCCAGGAGGCCGCGCGCAAGCTCCGCTCCGCCCGCGCCGGCATTTCGGATTTCCTCTCGCTCGCCGACCCCTCCCATGTGCATTGGGTGGAGCAATACGGCCGCACCGAGCAATTCTGCACCCTGCGCAGCGCGCCGGTGGACCTCGCCGAGGCGCTCCGCCGGCTCGTCTTCCGCGAAGGCGCCTGCACCGTCCTCACGAGCGCCACGCTCTCCGTGGGCTCGCCGGACCTCTCCTACTTCCGCAACCGCGTGGGCGCCGACGAAGTCCCTGCGCTGCAAATCGGCAGCCCGTTCGACTACGCGCGACAAATGTCGCTCCACATCGTCCAAAAAATGCCGGAGCCGAAATCCCCCGGCTACGAATCCGCGCTCTCGGAGTGGATCGCCCGCTTCACCGAAAAAAGCGAGGCCCGGGCGTTCGTGCTCTTCACGAGCTACCAAACGATGCGCGCCGTCGCGGAACTCAGCGCCCCGGTTTTCGACAAGCGCGGCTGGCAACTCCTCGTCCAGGGCTCCGGCATGCCTGCACAGCGCATGGTCCACGAATTCCGCTCGAACCCCCACAGCGTCCTCTTCGGCGTCTCGAGTTTCTGGACCGGCGTCGATGTGCCCGGCGAGGCGCTCTCGAGCGTGATCATCACCCGCCTGCCATTCGCCACGCCCGACCATCCGCTGACCGAAGCCCGCCTCGAGGCGATCGAATCCGCCGGCGGACGCGCGTTCGAAAGCTATTCGCTGCCCGAAGCCATCCTGCGCCTGCGGCAGGGCGTCGGACGCCTCATCCGCAGCAAGTCGGACACCGGGACCATCGTGATCCTCGACAGCCGCATCCTCTCGAAACCCTACGGACGCTCGTTCCTCCAGGCACTGCCGCAGTGCCCGGTCGAAATTCACTGAACGAGTTCCACCGCGACCTCGTCGGCCAAAAGCCGCCCACCCCGGGTCAGCGCCACCCGCCCCCCTTCCCTCACCGCCAGCCCGTTGGCGACCAAGCGGTCCACACGCCCCGCATCCAAAATCCCCTCCTCCACGCCATCGCGCGTGCGCAGTCCCAACGCAATCCTCTCGAACCGCCGCACGCCGTCGTCCAAGCGTTCCACGGATTCGAACCGGTCCTCCCCACCCAGCACCCGCCGCGTGTATTCCTCCGTATCGGCGACATTCCGCCGCCGCCAGCCGCCGCGCGTGGAAAACGCCGAGGGCCCCAGGCCCGCATAATCCTCGCCGCGCCAATACCCGAGGTTGTGCAGGCACTCGCGCCCCGGCCGCGCGAAATTCGAAATCTCGTATTGGGCATAGCCCGCCGCGCCGAGCACATCCACCGCCAGTTCGAAAAACTCCGCGTCCCGCTCGGGCACCGGCCCCGCCTCGCCGCGCACGAACATTTTGAAAAATTCCGTGTCCTCCTCGTAAGTCAGGCAATACGCGGAGATGTGGTCGGGCCCGAGTTCGACCGTTTGGCGCAGCGATTCAGCCCACTGCGCGCGCGTTTGCCCGGGGATGCCGTAAATCAAATCCAGGTTCACATTCGCCACGCCCGCTTCGCGAAGGATTTCGTAGCTCCGCCGCGCCTGCGCCCCGCTGTGGACCCGGCCGAGCGTTTGCAGCAGCCCCTCGTCCCACGATTGCACCCCCATGCTGACGCGGTCCACGCCCAGCGCCAAAAGCGCCCGCGCTTTTTCCAGCGAGACCGTCGCGGGGTTCATCTCGAGCGTGAATTCCCCCACCTCCGAAAAATCGATCCGCCCGCGCAGCCCGCCGATGAGGTATTCCAGTTGCGCCGTGGAAAGCGCGCTCGGCGTGCCGCCCCCGAAAAAAACCGTCAGCGGCCGCAACCCCTCAGCCTCCGCGCCGGCCTCCGCCAGCACCGCATCGAGGAACGCCTGCGTTTTGTTCCGGTCGCTCGCCTCCTTGTAGAAGCTGCAATACGGGCAAACCTTCGGGCAAAACGGAATATGGACATAAAGGTGCCGGACCATCGCGCGTCCTAAAAACCACACCCCGACCGCGCGCGCGAACGATTTTCCGCAGCTGTTAAAATTTATCCACCCCGCGCGGACCTGTCGCGTTTTGAACATTCCGCAGCGCCGCGGCAAAACCATCCGCCCATCGCAAATCGGTTTGGCACGGCGTTTGCTTAATTTCGCGGCACGCCCGGAAAAACACCCGGACGCAACCAACCACAAATGAAAAAACACAAGTCCATCCTATCGGGGATCGCCGCGCTGGCACTGGCCGCAGGCGGTCTGTTCATGGGACTTCCGGCGCACGCGCAGGAGTCCATCACCACTGTCGTCACAGAGACGGCGACCACCGTTGTTGAAACCGAGGCAGCAGCCCCCGAGGCCGCCGAGCCCACCGTTGAGCAGCGCCTCGCCGACATCGAGGCCTACTTCAACAATGTGGACCGTCCTTCCGGCGACGCCTCGAAAATCAAGGTGCCCGGTCCCGGCCACAACGCATGGCAAATGACCAGCACGGCCCTTGTGCTGTTCATGACCCTGCCCGGCTTGGCGCTCTTCTACGGCGGCCTCGTCCGCTCGAAGAATGTCCTGTCCGTTCTGGCCATGACGCTCGGCATCGCCGGCCTCGTCACCATCCTCTGGTGGGCGGTGGGCTACAGCCTGACCTTCTCCGGCGGCAACGCCTTCATCGGCGATCTCGCGCAGCGCTTCTTCACCGGCATGTCCCCGGGTGCGGTCGGCGCGGGCTACTACTGGATCTCCGACTACATGTGGGCGATGTTCCAACTTTCGTTCGCCATCATCACCCCGGCGCTCATCTTCGGCGCCACCGCGGAGCGGATGAAATTCTCGGCCGTGCTGCTCTTCACGGCCATCTGGATGTTCGTTGTCTACTTCCCGCTCGCCCACATGGTCTGGGCCGTCAACGGCTACATGTGCGGACCTCTCAACGCCGACGCCGGCATCAAGGCGATCGACTTCGCGGGCGGCACCGTCGTCCACATGAGCTCCGGCTGGTCCGCGCTCGTGCTCTGCATCATCCTCGGACCGCGCCTCGGTTTCGGCAAACAGCCCATGGCACCGCACTCGATGGTGCTTTGCATGATCGGCACCGGCATGCTGTTCGTCGGCTGGTTCGGCTTCAACGCCGGCTCCGCCCTCGGCTCCGACGCGCTCTCGTCGAACGCCTTCACCACCACCCTGCTCGCGGCCGCCACCGGCGGATTCGTCTGGGGCATGATCGAGTGGGTCCTCCGCGGCAAGCCCAGCGTGCTCGGCTTCTGCTCCGGCATCGTCTCCGGCCTGGTGACCATCACCCCAGGCGCCGGATTCGTCACGCCCACCAGCGCCGTCATCATGGGCGCACTGGCCGGCATCATTCCGTTCTTCGCCGTCGTCTACCTCAAGAAGATGCTCGGCTACGATGACGCGCTCGACACCTTCGGCGTCCACGGCGTCGGCGGCACCCTTGGCGCCATCCTGACCGGCATTTTCGCCAGCCCGGAAGCCAACGGCGTGTTGTCCTCGATGAACCTCATGGACGGCCTGCTCATGAACCAGATCAAGGCATGCGTCCTAACGATCGTCCTCTCGGTCGTTGCCACGACCATCATCGCCTACATCGTGAAATTCACGATCGGCCTGCGCGCCTCCGACGAGGTCCAGTCCACCGGCCTCGATACCGAGGAACACGGCGAGGAAGGCTACCTGCTCGAGAAGTAATCAAACCGCCGCCCGGCCGGGTGCCCAGCGCGCCCGCCGGGCGGCACAAGCCAAATCCAAAACACAGATATCCAAATGAAAAAAATCGAAGCCATCATCAAACCCTTCAAACTCGAAGAGGTGAAGGAAGCCCTCGCCGACCTCGGCATCGAGGGCATGACCGTCAGCGAGGTCAAGGGGTTCGGCCGCCAAAAGGGCCACACCGAAATCTACCGCGGCAGCGAATACACCGTCGACTTCCTGCCGAAGATCAAAATCGAGGTCGTCATTGCCGACTCCTCCCTCGAGGGGGCGCTCGCGGCCATCGTGAAATCCGCCAAGACCGGAAAAATCGGGGACGGCAAAGTGTTCGTCTCCCCCGTCGAGGAAGCCATCCGCATCCGCACCGACGAGACCGGCGAAAAGGCCATCTGACGGTTTGCAGTTGGTAGTAGTGCACGGCGGCGGGGGAAGTGAGGCCCCCGCCGCCTTCTTTTTGGAACCCCGCGAAAATGCAAGTTTCGAAACCCGCAGGCATTTGACACCGAACACACCGAGCATATAGCTTCCTGCGGTCTGCGGGCAGGCCCCGCCCAAACGGGATCCCGCCCGGGTCGCTGAAACCCGATGCAATCCGCCCTCGACACTCCCGTTCTCGTCCTCAACAGGCTTTGGCAGGCCGTCAATACCTGCAGCGCCCGCCGCGCCTTCACGCTCCTCTACCAGGGCCACGCGCAAGTCGTCAGCGCAGATACCGGCCAGGGTTTCCTCACGCACGATTTCGAAAGCTGGCGCGACTTCTCGCAGCGCAATCCCGACCGCGACATGGTCCATACCATTTCGCTCAGCATCCGCATCCCGCGCATCATCGTCCTTCTTCTTTTCGAGCGCCTGCCGAAGAAGGAGGTGAAATTCACGCGCCACAATGTCTTCGAGCGCGACCACAACACTTGCCAATACTGCGGAAAAACCCTCAGCCGCGAGATGCTCAACCTTGACCATGTCATGCCCCGCGACCGCGGCGGCCAGACGAACTGGGAAAACATTGTCTGCTCCTGCATCCCCTGCAACACGCGCAAGGGGAACCGCCTCCCCCACGAGGCCGGCATGGCGCTCGTCCGCAAACCCAAGCGCCCGAAGTGGCGTCCATTCCTGAACATCTCCGTCTCCAACCAGCCCCACGAAAGCTGGCGCCACTTCCTCGACATCGCCTACTGGAATGTCGAACTCGGCGACTGATTTCGGGCACTCAAAATTTTTTCAAAAAAACCCTTGCCACCCGCGAGAGGGTGTGCGAGTTTAAAAGCGTTCTGGGGGGAACAGTAGCCCGTCGCGACAGTCGTTGCGGCGGGCTACAACTTTTATGGGGTTTCCACAAATCCGGCCACCCGCTCCACAAACATGTCCCCTGCCGTTTCCAGCGCCATTTCAAAGGCCACCGGCTTACCGCTTTCCTCCTCAAGGCTCGTCATCCGAACCCCCGTCAACCCGCACGGCACGATATGCGAAAATGGTTCCACCGACCCGCGTGACACATTGATCGCGAACCCGTGCATCGTAATCCACTTTTTCACCCCTACGCCGATCGACGCCAGTTTCCTGTCGCCCACCCAAACGCCGGTCAACCCCTCACGCCCGAACGCATCAACGCCGAACGCCCCCGAAAATTCGATCAGGAACGCCTCGAGAAAGCGCAGATACCTGTGCAAATCCCGCCCGCGCCGACCCAGGTCGAGAATCGGATAGCCAACGAGCTGGCCCGGTCCGTGGAATGTCGCCTGCCCGCCGCGGTTGGTTTCATGAACCGCATGAGGCAATCCCTCGCGCAGGCTGGAACGGTCCCGCGTCCGCCCGATCGTGTAAACCGGCTCGTGCTCGAGCAACACAATCGCCTCCTCCCCGGCGCCGGATGCCAATTCCCCCGCAAGCCGCTCCTGCAGCGCCAGCGCGGATTCAAAGGACATTCGCCCCGGCGCAACGATCCTCACCGCCTCCTCCCGGCCGATTGAAAATGTGTCAACCCGACCGCAATCGCATCCGCGGCGTCCGGCGGCGGTGTAACGGTCAATCCCAGGAGCGTCCGCACCATGAAAGCCACCTGCGCCTTTTGCGCCGCGCCGGTCCCCACCACCGCCTGCTTCACGCGCCGCGGGGCGTATTCATGGATCGCGAGTCCGCGCTGCGCCGCCGCCAGCAGAGCCGCTCCCCGGGCGGATCCGAGCGTGATAGCCGTCGGGAAACTCTGCACATAAATCACGCTCTCGATCGCCATCGCCGCAGGGGAAAATTTCTCAACCAAACCCCCGATCCTGGCATGGATCTCCAGCAGGCAACCGGCCACCGTGAGTTTCGGCGCGTTGCGCACCACATCGAAATGCAGGCACCGCACCTTCCCACCGCGCCGCTCGAGCACCGCCAAACCGGTCCCGCGCAGCGACGGGTCCACCGCCAGCAAAACCTCGTCCGCTTCCATGGAGGCCAAACTAAACGACAACCCGCCTTCCCAACAGCACGAACCTCACAACACACCGCAGTTGCCGACCCGCCGCAGCCGCCTTATAGAACCGCGCCGAAAGCCCTCGATGAAAAAGAAAACCCCCGCCCCCTTGGAAACAGCGTCCCCCATTTCGGTCGCCGGAAAAAAACTCCTCGCAGCCAACCGCGGCGAAATCGCCATCCGCGTCTTCCGCGCCGCCACCGAACTCGGCCTGCGGACCGTTGCCATCTACGCGCAGGAGGACCGCCTGAACATGCACCGCTTCAAGGCGGACGAGGCTTACCAGGTCGGTGCAGGCAAGGGACCCGTCGGCGCCTACCTCGACATCGATGGCATCATCGCCGCCGCGCGCGAGCACGGCGTGGACATGATCCATCCGGGCTACGGGTTCCTTTCGGAAAACCCCGATTTCGCCAGCGCCTGCCAGGCCGCCGGCATCACCTTCGTCGGCCCCGATCCCGCGCTGCTGGCCAAGATGGGTGACAAAACCGCCGCCCGCGCACTCGCACAAAAACTGGGCGTGCCCACCCTGCCCGGCACCGAGGACCCCGTCTCAAAGCGCGAAGAAGCCATCCGCACCGCGAAAAAAATTGGATTCCCTCTCATTATTAAAGCGGCCTTCGGAGGCGGCGGCCGTGGCATGCGCGTCGTTACGAAACCCGCGGACTTGCCGGACCTGCTCGACGAGGCCCGCGCCGAGGCCGAACGCGCCTTCGGCAACCCGGCCGTCTTCCTCGAAAAATACATCCCCCGCGCGAAACACATCGAAGTCCAAATCCTCGGCGACCGCCACGGCAACATCCTTCACCTCCACGAACGCGATTGCTCAGTCCAGCGCCGGCACCAGAAGGTTGTTGAAATCGCTCCCTCGGTCGCCCTCGAACCCTCCATCCGCCGCGAACTGTGCGATGCCGCCGTCCGCCTCGCGCGCGGGGTTTCCTACAACAACGCCGGCACCATCGAATTCCTCTACGACATGGACACCCGCGCTTGGTTCTTCATCGAGATGAACCCGCGCATCCAGGTCGAGCACACCGTGACCGAGCAGGTCACCGGCATCGACCTCGTTCGCTCGCAAATCCTCGTCGCCGCCGGCGCCGCACTCCACGGACCCGAACTCGCCCTTCCCCCGCAGGATTCCATTCCTTGCAACGGCTACGCCGTCCAGTGCCGCGTCACCACCGAGGACCCGGCGAACAAATTCACCCCGAACTACGGCAAGATCATCACATACCGCAGCGCCGCCGGATTCGGCATCCGCCTCGACGCCGGCCTTGGCGCAGCGGGCAGCGTCGTCACGCCGTTCTACGATTCGCTCCTCACGAAAATCACCGCCTCGGGCCAGACCTTCCCCATCGCCCTCCAGCGCATGCTCCGCGCCCTCCGCGAATTCCGCATCCGCGGCGTGAAGACGAACATCCCGTTCCTCGAAAATGTCATCCTGAACCCCGACTTCCAGTCCGGCGCGGCCACCACCACGCTCATCGACACCACGCCGTCGCTATTCGAATTCAAGCCCCGCCGCGACCGCGCCTCGCGCCTCCTCTCGTTCCTTGCCGATGTCACGGTCAACGGCAACCCGCAGGCGAAAGGCCACAAACCCGGCGCGCCTCTCGAACCCGCACGCCGCCCGGCCTACGACGGCAAACAACCCATCCCTCCAGGCACACGCCAGCTTCTGCTCGAACTCGGCCCCGAAAAATTCGCCGAGTGGACTCGCGCCCAAAAACGCCTGCTTTTCACCGACACCACCTTCCGCGACGCCCACCAGTCCCTCCTCGCCACGCGCGTGCGCACCTACGACATGCTCGCCACGGCCGATGCCGTTGCGCGCCGCGCCGCCGGACTCTTCAGCCTCGAAATGTGGGGCGGCGCCACCTTCGACGCCTCGATGCGCTTCCTGCACGAGGACCCCTGGACCCGCCTGCGCGAACTCCGCGCCCGCATTCCGAACATCTGTTTCCAGATGCTTCTCCGCGGCTCGAACGCCGTCGGCTACTCGAACTACCCGCCCAATGTCGTCGCCGGTTTCATCAAACACGCCGCCGCCTCCGGCATGGACATCTTCCGGATTTTCGATTCGCTCAACGACCTCCCGAACATGCGCGCCGCGATGGAGGCTGTGCGCGCCACGAACGCCGTTTGCGAAGGCACACTCTGCTACACCGGCGACATCCTCGACCCGAAGCGGACGAAATATTCCCTCAAATACTACATCCGCCTTGCGAAGGAACTCGAGCGCATGGGCGCGCACATCCTTGCGGTGAAAGACATGGCCGGCCTCTGCCG
>JBMOIA010000041.1:0-9244 GCA_049317565.1 Terrimicrobiaceae bacterium
CCCGCTTTGTCCAGCGTGTCCTCCGCCATCTTGCGGTAGGTCGTCCACTTTCCGCCGACGATGGTCACGAGGCCGGAATCCGAGACGAGGACCTCGTGGTTGCGGGAAATCGCCTTGGTGGGGCCGCCGTCCTTGCCCGGCGGACGCACGAGCGGGCGCTGACCCGCGAAAATGCTGAGGATGTCGCTTTCCTTCGGGTCCCGCGCCAGGTAGCGCGCGGCATTGCGCAGGATGAAGCCGATCTCCTCCTTGAGCGCGCGCGGCTCGAGGTCGGGCGTTTGCATCGGCGTGTCGGTCGTTCCGACGAGGACCTTGCCGTGCCAGGGGATGACGAACAGCACACGGCCGTCGTCGGTGTGCGGCACCATGATGGCGGAATCGCCCTGCAGGAACGAACGGTCGAAAACCAGATGCACGCCCTGGCTCGGCTGCACGGCGCGCGGCGCGTTGCCGTCGTCCATCAACCGGATGTGGTCGCTGAAAATTCCCGTGGCGTTGATGACCACGGCACCCTCCGCGGTGTGCGATTGCCCGGTTTCGGTGTCGGTGAACCGCACGCCGCTCACGAGGCCGTTTTTCTTCGTGAGGCTGTCCACTCGCGCGTAATTCAAAACGCACGCGCCGTGGTGCGCCGCCGTTCGGGCGAGTGAGATGGCGAGCCGGGCATCGTCGAACTGTCCGTCGAAATACTCGACGCCGCCGAGCAGGTGTTCGGGCTCGATGTTCGGAATCCGGGTGATCGTTTCCTCGCGCGAGAGCAGGTGCGAGGGGGAGAGGTTCAACTTTCCGGCGAGGGCGTCATAAACTTTCAGCCCGATCCCGAAGAACGGCCCCTCCCACCATTGGTAGCGCGGGACAATGAACGAAAGGTGGTGCACCAGGTGCGGGGCGTTGCGGTGCATGAGGCCGCGCTCGCGGAGCGCCTCGAGGACCAGCGGGATGTCGCCCTGCTCGAGGTAGCGCACGCCGCCGTGGACGAGCTTCGTGCTGCGGCTGGATGTGCCTTTCGCGAAATCGTGCCCTTCGAGAAGCAGTGTGGAATAGCCGCGTGTGGCGGAATCCACGGCAACGCCGAGGCCCGTCGCGCCGCCGCCGACAATAATCACATCCCACCGCGGGGTCTCCGCGAGTTTGGCGAGAAATTTGGTTCTGTTCATTTTTTTGGTGTCCATTTTTGCGCGCGTTTGACGGCGCGTTTCCAGACTTTCATCCGGGCGTTGCGTTCCCGTGCGGTGGTGGCTGGTTCAAACCGGCGGTCCACGGCGCGGATTTGCGAGAGCGCTCCGGAATCCTTCCAAACGCCCGCGCCCAGTCCCGCCATCATTGCAGCGCCCAGCGCGGTGCTCTCGATGTTCGCGGGGCGTTCGACCGAAGTTCCCAGGATGTCAGCCTGGGTTTGCATGAGAAGGTCGCTCGCGCATGCGCCGCCATCCACGCGCAGGGTGGAAATTTTCCCGCCCGAATCCTTCCGCATCGCCTCGACGAGGTCGGCGACTTGAAATGCAATTCCCTCGAGCGTGGCGCGGGCGATGTGCGCGGCTGTCGTTCCCCGAGTCATGCCAAGAAGTGCCCCCCGTGCTTCGGCATCCCAATACGGAGCGCCAAGCCCGGTGAAAGCGGGCACGAGGACCACGCCGCCGCTGTCCGCGACTTGCGCGGCGAGGGTATTCACCTCGGGGGCGCTGCGGATGATCCCGAGGCCGTCGCGCAGCCATTGGATGGCCGCCCCGCCCATGAATACGCTGCCCTCGGCTGCGTATTCGAGCGGTCCGCCGCCGATTTTCCAGGCCACGGTGGTGAGCAGGCGGTTCGCGCTCGCAACGGGGTCGCGCCCCGTGAAGGCGAGCAGGAAACAGCCGGTGCCGTAGGTGCATTTGACCATGCCGGGGGTGGTGCAGAGTTGCCCGAAGAGGGCGGCCTGCTGGTCGCCGACCGCGCCGCACACCGGGATTTCCGCGCCGGCGAACGAAGCCTGCGCCGTGCCGAGGTGCCCGCTGCTGGGGGAAATTTTCGGGAGCATTGCGGCCGGGATGTCGAACAGCGCGAGCAACTCGGGGTCCCATCCGCCGCCGTGGATATCCATCAGCATTGTGCGCGAGGCGTTGCTGGCATCCGTCGCGTGGACCGCCCCGCCGGTGAGTTTGTAAATGAGCCAACTATCGATTGTCCCCGCTGCCAGGTCGCCGGCTTCCGCGCGGGCGCGGCCGTCGGGGATTTCGCGTAGAATCCAGTGCAGCTTGCTCGCGGAGAAATACGGGTCGAGCAGGAGCCCTGTGCGGTTGTGGATGAGAGGCTCCTTGCCCGCCTCGCGGAGCGCGGACATGTATTCCGAGGTCCGGCGGTCCTGCCACACAATGGCGCGGTGGACGGGTTCGCCCGTCTTGCGGTCCCAGACCACGACGGTCTCGCGTTGGTTCGTGATGCCGATGGCCGCGATGGACCGTGGGTCCACGCCGGATTTTTGAACCGCCTCCCGCGCGGTCGAGGCCGTGGTTTCCCAGATTTCGTTGGCATCGTGCTCGACGCGCCCGGGCTCGGGGAAATGCTGTGCGAATTCGCGCTGCGCCGAGGCGACCGGACGCAGGGTTTCATCGTAGAGTATCGAGCGGGAACTCGTGGTCCCTTGGTCGAGGGCGAGGATGTGTTTCATGCGGGAATCTAAAAATTGCCGAGCGCCATGTAGGCCAACGCGGCGAGTGTGCCGCCCACGAGCGGACCGGCCACCGGAATCCATGCGTAGCCCCAATCGCTCCCGCCCTTGCCGGCGATGGGTAGCACTGCGTGAGCGATGCGCGGACCGAGATCGCGCGCGGGGTTGATCGCGTAGCCAGTCGGACCGCCAAGCGAGAGCCCGATCGCGAATACCAAAAGCCCGACCGGCAGCGCGCCGAGGGCGCCGAGGTCGATCGGGAAAACCGCCGCGCCTTCCGGCGAGCCGCTCGCCCCCTTCATGCAAAAGATGCCGAACAACAGCACGAATGTCCCGATCGCCTCGCAGGTGAAATTCGCCGGGGCGTTGCGGACCGCGGGCGCGGTGCAAAACGCGGCCAACTTAAGTGCCGGGTCCTCGGTAATTTTCCAATGCGGCAGGAACGCGACCCAGACAAGGAACGCCCCGGCCATCGCCCCGAGCAATTGGGCCGCGACATACGGCGCGAACATCGCCCACGGCAGGTGGCCGGAGACCGCCATCGCCAACGAGACAGCGGGGTTCAGGTGCGCGCCGCTGATGCGGGCGACCGAAAACACCGCGACAAAAACCGCCATCGCCCAGCCCGCGGTGATGACTATCCAACCGGCGCCCTGGCCTTTGCTTTTTTCAAGGAGCACTGTGGCGACAACGCCGTTCCCGAGCAGGATAAGCAGCGCCGTTCCGATGAATTCGGCAATGGGGGGGGACATCAGGCGCGATTATTTGCGCTGGCTGCGCCGGTCGGCAAGGATTTTGGGGATGTGGCGTTTGATAGCCGTGCGGGTTTGGGCTTAGCTTGGCGGTTCCGACAAACGGCATGGAACACGACAGGCAACAGTCCATTCGCATCAGGGGTGCGCGTCAGCACAACCTGCGCAACATCGATGTGGACATCCCGCGCCACAAATTCGTCGTCGTCACCGGCCTCAGCGGTTCCGGGAAATCCTCGCTCGCGTTCGACACGCTCTTCGCCGAGGGCCAGCGCAAATATGTCGAGAGTCTCTCCGCCTACGCGCGCCAGTTTCTCGACCGCATGCAGAAGCCGGATGTGGATTACATCGAGGGGCTCTCGCCGGCCATCGCCATCGAGCAGCGCACCTCCGCCGCGAACCCGCGCTCGACGATCGCCACGACCACCGAAATCTACGACTACCTGCGCCTGCTCTACTCGGCCGCGGGCACACCGCACGATCCCGCCACCGGCGAGGTCGTTTCCAGAAAAACCCCGCAGCAAATCGCGGATGCCATCCTGCGCTGGCCGGAGGGCACGCGCTTCCTCGTGCTTGCTCCGCTCGTCACCGGGCAGGCCGGCGAATTCCGCGATGTCATCGAGAAGGCGCGCCGCGAGGGGTTCGTCCGCCTCCGCATCGACGGCGAAATCGTCGAACTCGGCGACTCGAAACCCATCCGCCTCGACAAGGGCAAGACCCACACCATCGAAGCAGTCGTGGACCGATTGGTGGTCCGCCCGGACCTCGGTCAACGCTTGGCCGATTCGATCGAAACCGCCCTGCGCCGCGGCGGCGGCCGCATCGCCACGAGCCGCCAGGAACCGGACTCCGAAAAATGGATCGAGGAACCGTTCTCCACCGATTTCCGCAATCCTGCGACCGGCTTCACAATGCCACGCCTCACGCCGAAGCATTTTTCCTTCAACAGCCACCTCGGCGCCTGCCCCGAGTGCCATGGCATCGGCACGGAAAATTTCTTCGACCCCGAGCTCGCAATCGATTCCTCGAAGTCGCTCGACGGTGGCGCGGTCCGCCCGTGGCGCCTCGCGAACAAGGCGCTCAAGGCCTACTACGCCGCGCTCCTCGACGCTTTGCTGGCCGACACGCCCGCCCCGCGCGACAAGCCCTGGGACGAATTGCCTGAGGCCTTCCGCGACCTCCTCCTCCACGGATCGAAGGGGCGTCCGATCGCGATCGCCACCGGACCCAACCGCAAGGTCTCGAAACCCTACGAGGGCCTCCTCGCGCAGCTCGACAGCCTGCTCGCCGGGACGAAAAGCGAGTTCACGAAAAAACGCCTGCGCATGCTCCAAGGGCGCCGCACCTGCAGCGCCTGCGGCGGCACACGCCTGCGTCCCGAAATCCTCGCCGTCACCCTCGCGACCCGCAGCGGGCGGGAGTTCGGCATTCAAGAACTTTGCGCGCTCACGATTTCGGAAGCGGCGGACGCGATTGCGGACCTCCGGCTTTCCGAGACCGAGGCCGAGATCGCCAAGGATGTCCTGCGCGAGGTGCGGCAGCGGCTGCGTTTCCTATGCGAGGTCGGGCTCGGCTACATGCAGCTCAACCGCGAGAGCGGCACACTCTCCGGCGGCGAGGCCCAGCGCATCCGGCTCGCCACGCAAATCGGCTCGGGCCTCTCGGGTGTCCTGTATGTCCTCGACGAGCCGAGCATCGGTTTGCACCAGCGCGACAACGACCGCCTCATTGCGACCCTCCGCGGCCTGCGGGATCTCGGGAATTCGGTGATCGTTGTCGAACACGACGAGGACACCATCCGCGCCGCCGACCATGTCATCGACCTCGGCCCCGGCGCCGGCCCGCGCGGGGGAATGCTGGTTGCCGAGGGGCCGCCGGACGCCATTGCCGCCGCCGGAACCTCGCTGACCGCGAAATACCTCAATGGCGACATCCGCATCCCCGTCCCCAAAACCCGCACCCCGCCGCGTCGCACCGAACTCCAGCCCGGCGAGATCGGCGATGGTTGGCTCCGCGTCCTTGGCGCCACGGAGAACAATTTGAAGAACATCGACGCCGCCTTCCCTGCCGCGTGCCTCACTTGCGTGACTGGCGTTTCGGGCAGCGGGAAATCCACGCTGGTGAACGGCATTTTGCGCGCCGCGCTGGAACGCGACTTGCACCGGGCGAAAGCGCGTCCCGGCGCGCACCGGGCGATCCTTGGGGCGGAACAGTTCGACAAGGTCGTGGTCATCGACCAAAGCCCCGTCGGCCGCACGCCGCGCTCGAACCCCGCCACATACACCGGCGCGCTGGGACCGATGCGCGATCTGTTCAGCGGCCTCCCCGCAGCCCGCGTTCGCGGCTACGGTCCAGGGAGGTTTTCCTTCAACAACAAAGGCGGCCGTTGCGAGCACTGCCAGGGCGACGGTTTCATTCGCATCGAAATGCATTTTCTCTCCGATGTCTTCGTCGAGTGCGAAGTGTGCGGCGGCAAGCGCTACAACCGCGAGACGCTCGAGATCACCTACAAGGGAAAAAACATTTCCGATGTCCTCGACATGACGATCGACGAGGCCTCGGTTTTCTTCCGCAGCGTGCCCGCGTTGTGCGCCAAGCTTGAAACCATGCAGGATGTCGGACTCGGCTACCTGCGGCTCGGCCAGTCCGCCACCACGCTTTCCGGCGGCGAGGCCCAGCGGCTCAAGCTTTCCGCCGAACTCTCGAAGCGCCCCACCGGCCGCACTATTTACCTCCTCGACGAACCCACCACCGGCCTCCATTTTGCTGACATCCACAAGCTGCTCGAGGTCCTCATGAAACTCCGCAACGCGCGCAACACACTCATCGTGATCGAGCACAACCTCGAGGTGGTCAAATGTGCCGACTGGGTCATCGACCTCGGCCCCGAAGGCGGCTCGGGCGGCGGGACAATTGTTGCCGAAGGCACCCCCGAGGACATCGCGCGTGCCCCGGGAAGCATCACCGGCCGCTACCTCGCCAAGTACCTCGCCGCATGAGAGCCGTCGCCGTTTTTCTCGCCGCAGCCGCCGTTTTGCATGCCGAGACACCGGCGACATCGGAAGCCGCCGCGGCGCTGGAATCCGGCTTCCCGCGAGTCGCCTTGGTGAAAATCGAGCAAAAGTTCCCGGCGATCGGAACGCCGACCGCCGGGGTGCAGGCGAATTTGCTCTACGCCCGCGCGCTGGTCGAGGACGGCCAGTATGGCGCCGCGGCGGCCATCCTCGAAAAACCGGACCTCGGCCTCGGCTCCGATGGCAAAATGCTTCTCGCCCGTGCGCAGGCGCTGAATGGCGATTGGCGCCAGGCTCTCGCGGGATATGACGCCTGCCTGGCAGACCCGTCGTTCCAAAACCGGACCGAAGCCGCCGCCGGACGCGCGCGGATGCTCGCCAACCTCGGCGACCGCCAGGCCGCGCTCGCCGAATTGCGCGGCGCAGTGTCATGGCCTCCTTCTCCGATCCGCTCCGCCGCACTCATGGATCTTGCGGAGTTGGCACTCCTCGAAAACAACCCTGCCGCGGCGTCCTCGGCGCTCGACGCCTTCACGCCCGGATCGGACCGTGAAAAATCCCGCCGCAATTTCCTCCTCGCCCGCGTCGCATTTTCCCTCGGCAAATTCGGGGACTGCGTTGCGCTGCTCGATGGAATGGCGCCGTCGGACCAGCGCATGGACTCCGAAGCCGCTGTCCTTCGCGCCCGAGCCCTCGCCGAATCGGGCAGGGGAGGGGAGGCGGAATCCCAACTCGAGGAATTCATCTCCTCCCGCCCCGGGACTGACAGCTTCGACGCGGCATTCGAGGCGCTCGACGCGATCTACGCGGCCTCGCCTAACGCCGCATCCACGGAGCTCGCGCGCTGGGCTGGGGATTCCGCAAATCAGCGGCGCAAGGCCCTTGCCACATTTTATCTCGCCAAATTCCAAACCCGCCGCGGCCAGGCGGCACAAGCCGCGTCCCTGCTCGAAACCCTCGCCGCGGAACCCGCCTCCAACCCTCTGGCCGAAGAAACCACACGCGAGCTCGCCTCGCTCCGCATCCGCCTTGGGCAGCCTGCCGATGCCCTCACGCTCCTCCCGCCGGCCGGATTTTCCCCGCACACCGATTTTCTCCGTGGCCTCGCGCTCGCCGGCCTCCGCCAGAACGAATCCGCCTCCGCCGCGTTCCTCTCCGCGGCCAAAGACCCGCAACTCGCCGAGTCCGCCCTCTTCAATGCCGCGCTTTGCGGCCTCCTTCAGGGCAATCCCGAAAACCCCGGCATTCAGCGCCTCATCGCGGAATTCCCCTCCAGCCAACTGCCCGCAGCCTACCGGCTTCAGGAAGCTTTCGAACTTGCCCGTCAGGGTGATCTCCGCGCACCGGCCGCGTTGCACGCGCTCGCCGAATCCAACACTCCGGGAGTCTCTGACCGCGCCCGCCTTGCCACCGCGGAGTGGAAATACCGCCAACTCGACACCGACGGCGCCCGCCTCGAACTCCAGCGGGTTTCCACGAACACCGAGCCTGCCCGCCAGGCGGCGCTCCGCGTTTTTCTCGAGGACAAGGGCGACCCCGCCTCGTCGCCCGCCGCCATCGCCGCGGCGCGCCAGTTCCTCGCAGAATACGAAGGCTCCGGGTTGGAGCCGGCCGTGCGCATGAAGCTCGGCGAACTTTTATACGCTGCTGGCGATTTCGCCTCCGCGCGCGTGGAACTCGAATCCCTCGCGGAAAAATTCCCGGAGTCCGAATTCGAGGAACCCGCGCTGTTCCTCGCGGCGCAGGCATCCTCGCGCATCCCGACCGGTCCGGCGTCCACAGACACGCTCCTGCTCTACGAACGCGTCGCCGCGAAAAACGGTCCGCTCGCCCTGCGCGCCCGCCTGCGCCAGGCCGAAATCCAGGCCGCGCTCGGGAAGCCGGGCGAGGCCAATACCATCCTCGACCGCCTCCTCGCCTCCGGCCCCGACCGGCCGACCAAGGCGGCGGCATTGATTGAAAAGGGAAAAAACCTGCAGGCCCTCGCGGAGTCCGACCCCGCCAACCTCCGCGCCGCTATGGAGGCCTGGAAACAGGTTGCCGCCGAGGAGGCCTCCGATCCCGATTGGCGCAACCAAGCGCTCACCCGCATCGGCGCCGCGCTCGAAAAATCCGGCGATCCCAACGGCGCTGTCGCCGCCTATTACGATGTCTTCAATGCCCCCGCTTCCGCCGCGCCGCAGGAATTCTTCTGGTTCTACAAAGCCGGTTTCGCCGCGGCCGGCATCCTCGAGTCGCAGGAAAAATGGGACGAAGCCATCCGCGTCTACGAAATCCTGCGTGGCGCCGACGGCCCCCGCTCGCTCGAAGCCGCGAACCGCATCAAAAACCTCCGGCTCGCGCATTTCCTCTGGGAAGGCGAATGAAACCCGCTCCAGCCCCCGCCCTCCATTTCGCCCACCGCTGCCGTTCCACACGCTATTCGCGCCGCCGGTTCGAGCAACTCGTCGCCGCCGCGCTTCCCTCGTGTCTCGCCGAATCCAAAAAACACGGCGGCCCGCTCGCGCGACTCCCGTCCATCGAGGTCTCCGTCCTCGGCAGCGCCGCGATGGCGCGCGTCCACCGGCAATTCCTCGGCGAGCCTGGCCCCACGGATGCCATCACCTTTCCCTACGGCGAAATCCTAGTTTGTGCCCCCGTCGCCGCCGCCCGCGCGCGGGAATTCCGAAACACTCCCACCGGGGAACTCGCCCTCTACGCCATCCACGGCCTTCTGCACCTCGCAGGCCTGGACGACCTCTCGCCGCCGGACGCCCGCCGCATGCACCGCATTCAGGACCGGATTTTCCGCGCCGCCGCCCAACTCACCCGCGCCTTGCATTGAACTT
>JBMOIA010000042.1:0-9171 GCA_049317565.1 Terrimicrobiaceae bacterium
GATGTGGATGTCGCCGACGAGAGCACGAAGCTCGCGCGCTTCAACATCCTGCAGCAGGCCGGCACGGCGATGCTTGCCCAAGCCAATCAGTCGACCCAGTCGATCCTCCGACTCATCAGCTGATAAATAAGAATCGTCCGGGGGCCGGTTCCAATCAGGCTCCCGGACTTTTTCGTTCCTAAAGTTCCGACCGTTTCGGTCGATAATCTTGGGTAGAGAGAAGAACTTCTCCTCATGGTGAGGTCGGACACCACCTAAAAAACGGCCCGAAGGCGGAACGGAATCCGTAACATTGGTGACCAAAAAATTCCGGGGAAGAGTGCGATGCTCTTCCCCGGTTTTTTTTACCGTGCGAAATCGCGTTTTCATCGGCTCAAGCTTGCAAAGGAGGTCTCGGGCTGTAGGTTTTTATTTCGTTGGCGCCTTCGTCTAGGGGTTAGGACACAGCCCTCTCAAGGCTGGTGCACGGGTTCGAATCCCGTAGGCGCTGCCAGCCCCTTCCATTTTTTTGGTGCGGGCCGAGAGGGGAGACCGATAGGTTCGGCAGATGACACACGAGCGGATTTCCCGGGGTGGGATGAAAGTGGCGCAGGTTTTGGATGGGTTGCTGGAAAACGAGGTGGCGCCGGGGACGGGGATAGGATCTGAGCAGTTCTGGGGGGCGTTTAAGTCGATTTGCGCGGAGATGAGGCCGAAAATCCGGGAGGCGCTTGCGGAGCGCGACAGGCTGCAGGCGGCGATCGACGTGAAATACCGGACCGGCGGACCGGGTGCGGTGGATCGGGCGTTTTTGGAAGAACTCGGCTATCTGGTGCCCGAGGGCGGGGACTTTGCGGTTTCGACCGAGGGGGTTTGCGCGGAGATCGCACGGGTGGCGGGTCCGCAGCTCGTGGTGCCGGTGATGAATGCGCGCTATGCGCTCAACGCGGCGAATGCTCGCTGGGGCAGCCTCTACGATGCCCTTTACGGGACCGATGTGGTGTCGGAGGACGGCGGGTGCGGACGCTCGGGTGGCTACAATCCGGCACGCGGGGCGAAGGTGGTTGCGTTTGCAAAGGATTTTCTCGATCTCGCGGCGCCGCTCGCGGACGGCAGTCATGCGCAGGCGGAAAAATATTCGGTCACCGGCGGGGCGCTCGTCGTGCGGTTGGCCGGCGGGCGCGAGGTTGGGTTGGCGCAGCCGGAGCGGTTTGCCGGTTTCGTCGGTTCGGCCGAGTCACCTTCGGTGGTTTTGTTGAAGAATAACGGACTGCACATCGAGGTGCATGTGGACCGCGCACATCCGGTGGGCGCGACGGATGCGGCGGGGGTGAAGGATGTGGCGTTGGAATCGGCGCTGACAGTGATCCAGGATTTCGAGGACTCGGTGGCGGCGGTGGATGCCGCGGACAAGGCGGTGGTTTACCGAAATTGGCTCGGGCTCATGAAAGGAACGCTCACGGAGTCCTTTCAAAAAAACGGCAAGACCGTGGAGCGCGGGTTGAATGGCGACCGGCATTACACCGCGCCGGACGGGTCCGCGTTTTCACTTTCAGGCCGGAGCGTCTTGCTCGCGCGGAATGTCGGGCATCACATGTTCACCGATGCGGTGCTGGATGCCGAGGGCCAACCGGTGCCGGAGGGAATTCTCGATGCGATGTTCACCTGTCTCGCGGCGATCCACGACCTCAATGGCAGCGGGCGTTTCCGCAATTCTTCCGAGCCGTCCATTTACATCGTGAAGCCGAAAATGCACGGACCGGTCGAGGTGGCGCTCGCGTGCGAGATTTTTGGAAAAGTGGAACAGGCGCTCGGACTGCCGGCGAATACGGTGAAGATCGGCATCATGGACGAGGAGCGACGCACGACCGTGAACCTCAAGGAATGCATCCGGGCCGCGCGGGACCGCGTGATTTTCATCAACACCGGGTTCCTCGACCGCACCGGTGACGAAATCCACACCTGCATGGAAGCCGGCGCGGTGGTTCGCAAGAATGACATGAAAAAACAGCCCTGGATCACGGCGTATGAGGATTGGAATGTGGATGCAGGGCTGGCTTGCGGACTCGGCGGCCGCGCGCAGATCGGGAAGGGAATGTGGGCGATGCCCGAGCGCATGGCGGAAATGGTGGCGACCAAGGACGCCCATCCGCGGGCG
This sequence comes from Terrimicrobiaceae bacterium, assembly GCA_049317565.1. GTDB lineage: Bacteria > Verrucomicrobiota > Verrucomicrobiia > Chthoniobacterales > Terrimicrobiaceae > UBA967. Next base: position 2,138 of record JBMOIA010000042.1, read on the forward strand.
GGCGCGAACACGGCCTGGGTTCCGTCGCCCACCGCCGCCACACTGCATGCGATGCATTACCACAAGATCGATGTGGCCGCGCGGCAGGCGGAAATCCGCAAGCGGCCGCGCGCGGATCTCGCCGCGATTTTGACCCTTCCGCTTTTGGAAAAAAAACCTACGGCGGCGGAGATTCAGCAGGAACTCGACAACAACGCCCAGGGTATTCTCGGCTATGTCTCGCGCTGGGTGGGGCAGGGGATCGGCTGCTCGAAGGTTCCTGACATCAATAATGTCGCCCTCATGGAAGACCGGGCGACGCTGCGCATCTCGAGCCAGCACATCGCGAACTGGCTGCGGCACGGGTGTGTCTCCGCGGAACAGGTCGAGGAAACCCTGCGGCGCATGGCGGCTGTGGTGGACTCGCAGAATTCCGGCGATCCCAACTACGCGCCGATGGCTCCGGACTTTGACGGCAGCCCGGAATTCCAAGCCGCGCGCGATCTGGTTTTCCAAGGAACGGCACAGCCGAACGGCTACACCGAATGGATCCTCCATGCGCGCCGCCGGGAGGCGAAGTCGCTGCGGGGCCGCTGAATTTTCCGCCTTGGTGAGGGGAAATTGTGATTGACCCTGTCGGGTTGACGGGTAGCCTTTCCCGCCCCGCAAGGGATTTTTCCTATGAAACGCACATACCAGCCTTCCAAGCGCACGCGGAAACGGCAGTTCGGGTTCCGGGCTCGCATGAAGACCAAGCAGGGCCGCGAACTTCTCAACCGCCGTCGGCGCCACGGACGCAAGCGCCTTCTTCCGAAAGGTGTCGAAGTCCACTACGCCCGGCACACCCAGGCCTGATCGGCCGGGGTTGCGCTTTCCGAAAACCTCGAGGCTTCGCCGGAGCGGGGAGTTCAAAAGGGTCCGCGAAGAAGGGCGGCAAACGCAGGGAGCGTTGATACGCGTGGGGGTTTTGCAAGCTGGCGATGAATCCAAATCCGTTGGCGTGGTGACTTCCCGTAGGGTCGGGAATGCGGTCGTGAGGAACCGGGTGCGGCGCAGACTGCGTGAGATTTTAAGGGAATGCCTGCCGAGGATCGCATCCGGACTGCGGGTGGTGGTGGTGGCGAAGCCGGCCGCGGCCGGCGCGGAATTCGGCGGCCTGCGAGCGGAATGGTTGCTTCTTGCGCAGCGGCTTTCTATTTTCGCCGATTCCGAATGAAACACCTGCTCATCGCGCTCGCGCGGATTTACCAATACACCCTCTCGCCCGCGCTGCATGCGCTCGGCGGACCTGGGTGCGGATGCCGCCACGAGCCGTCCTGCTCGAATTATTTCATCGGGGCGGTCCGCTCGCACGGCGCGTGGCGCGGGCTGCTCCTCGGCCTGGCGCGGCTGTCGCGCTGCCATCCGTGGGGAGGATGCGGCTACGACCCGGTGCCGCCGGTTTTCATGAAAATTTCCAAACACACCCATGGATAAGAAAGCTTGGATCGCGATCATCCTGTCGGTTGCCGGGCTTTTCCTCTGGCAATGGTATGTGGCCGAGACCTACCCGCCCGCTGCCCGACAACAAGCGGCGGCACAGTCTTCGCCGACCCCTGCGCCGGAGCCTGTGTCCGAGGAATCCGCCTCAACGCCCGCGCCTGCTACTGCGGCCAAGGACGAAAAACCCGTCATGACCGCGCGCGCAGAGTCGCTGCGCACGGAGGATGCAGAATTTGTTTTCAACAACGACACCGGCGGACTCGAGCAGGTCGTTCTGAAGATGCACATGGGCGAGAACAAGGAGCATGTGGCGCTCAACCGCAGTCGCACGATGCCCATCGGTGCGCTGGGATTCCAACCGGGCGAGGTGCTCGGCGGTTTCGAAATGGCGGCCAAGCCGGCGAGTGGGCAGGTGTTTTTCACCCGCACGCGCGAGGATGGTTTGGAAATCACGAAGCGCTTTTCTCTTCCCAAGGGCGATCCGGAAAAAACCGCCTACCAGGTGGAACTCGAGGTGTCGTTCCGCAACACCGGAGCCGCGGAACTTTCGGTGCCGGATTTCTTCATCGCGGCCGGCGGCGCAGCACCCATCCACATCTACGACCTCCCGATGTATACGCGCTTCGATTGGGGCCACGAGGGCAAGATGTCGAACATCGATGTGAACTGGTTTTCCGCGAGTTCGATTCCGCTCATCGGCATCCAACTCCACGGCGAACGCCCGCTCTACCTGGAAAGCAAGCCCGACATCCAATGGGCGGCCGTGGCGAGCCAGTATTTCTGCACGGTGGTGACGCCGACCTCGGGCGGCGCGCCAAAATCGGTTTGGGCGAAACGGTTCGATGCGCCGAAGCTCAACGGGTCGCCGATTTTCGGCGTTCAGGGCGGCCTCGTGCATGCGGGGTTCACGCTCGCGCCGGGGGATTCGGAAAAGCGCAGCTACAGGATTTATGCCGGACCCAAGGAGCTGCCTCGCCTGCGCGATCTCGGCCCGACGCAGGACCAGGTGATGAGTTTCGGGATGTTCGGCTTCGTTAGTGAATTCCTGCTTTGGGCCATGAACGGCCTGCACGGGTTCATCGGCAACTACGCGGCCTCGATCATCATTCTCACCATTTTCATCAAGCTCGCGCTCTGGCCGGTCCAGAACAAGGCGACCAACGAAATGCGCAAGATGGCGCTCCTCTCGCCGAAAATGACCGAGCTGCGAGAGAAGCTGAAAGACAACCCGCAAAAAATGAACGAGGAGGTCATGAAACTCTACAAGGAGTATGGCGTGAACCCGTTCAGCGGCTGTCTGCCGTTGCTCGTGCAAATCCCGATTTTTTTCGGATTCTACTCGATGCTCGGCACGGCGATCGAACTCCGCAACAGCTCGTTCCTCTGGGTCGCCGACCTCTCGCAGCCGGACACTGTGGCGCACCTCCTCGGCTTCCCGATCAATGTTCTGCCCATCGTGATGGCGGGAACGATGATTTGGCAGATGGTCATCACGCCGAAAACCGGCGACGCGATGCAGCAGCGGATTTTCTACTTCATGCCGGTCGTGTTCCTCGTTTTCTGCTACAATTACGCAAGCGGCCTCGCCCTTTACTGGACAACGCAGAATTTGTTTTCCATCGTTCAGCTTTATATGACGCGGAACAAACCCCTGCCCGTGCTCGAAAAAAAGAGTGTCCTCGCGAAACGCGAAGCGGCGCAGGCTAAGAAGAAATCCAAGAAACGCTGAATCCCATGAATGCGACTCCCTCGGAAATCCTCGATACCATGCTTGGCTACCTCGGCTTCGCCGTGACGATCGAGGAGGAGGACCACGATGGGAACAAAACCCTTCAGGTCCTCACGAGCGAGCCCGAACGGTTGGTCGGCCGCCGCGAGGAGGTCATGGAGGACCTTCAGCACCTCGTCAACCGCATCCTTGCGTCGCAGCAACCGCCGGGTGCCCGGGTGGTGGTGGACATCGCGCACTACCGTGTCATGCGTGACGATGCTCTCGTCGCCAAAGCCCGCCAGCTCGCCGGCGTGGTGAAAACCACCGGTCGCCCGATGCAAACCCTCCCGCTGAATTCCTACGACCGCCGCATCGTGCACAACCTCTTCAAGGACGACCCGGACATCACGACCTGGAGTCCGCAGGACGAAGCCCGCCTCAAGCGCATCACGATCAAAAAACGCCCGGCACCGAAGAAGGCGGAATAGGTGAGTCCGATGAAGCAGGTCACGATTTACGACACCACGCTGCGCGATGGCACGCAGGGCACCGGGATTTCATTTTCGGTCCATGACAAAATCCGCGTGGCCCAGCGGCTGGATGCCTTCGGCGTGGATTACATCGAGGGTGGCTGGCCGGGCTCCAATCCGCGCGATGCGGCGTTTTTTGCGGAGGCGGCCAAGTGCGAATGGCGGCACGCGAAGATCGCGGCATTCGGCAGCACCCGGCGTGGAGGAATCGCTGCCGATGCCGACGCGCAGGTGCGCATGCTGCTCGAAGCCAAGACCCCGGTGGTGACTATCGTCGGCAAGACATGGCTCCTGCATGTCACCGAGGTTCTTAATGTCACGGCCGAAGAGAACCTCGCCATGATCGCCGACACGGTGGCCTTCCTGAAGAAAAACGGCCGCGAGGTTTTCTACGACGCCGAGCATTTTTTCGACAGCTACAAGGACGATCCGGCCTACTCGTTGAGCACGCTGCGCGCGGCTCGGGATGCGGGGGCTGACCTGCTGGTGCTTTGCGACACGAACGGAGGCACGCTGCCCGAGGATCTCGGGCGGATCACTGCGGAGGTCATCGCGGAGTTGAAGTGCCCGGTGGGCATCCACACGCACAACGATTGCGGTCTGGGCGTGGCGAACGCGCTGGCGGCTGTCCGTGCCGGGGCCTGCCAGGTGCAGGGCACGATGAACGGCTACGGCGAGCGCGTGGGGAACTGCAACCTCACGACCGCCATCCCTACGCTGCAGGAGAAGATGGGAATCCCCTGCGTGCCCGATTTGAAGCAACTGCGTGAGGTTTCCCGCTTCGTGGATGAACTCGCGAATGTGCCCCAGGACATCCGCGCGCCGTATGTCGGTGCCGCCGCGTTCACCCACAAGGGCGGGCTGCATGTCCACGCTGTGCAGAAAATTTCGCGCAGCTACGAGCACATGGATCCCGCGCTCGTGGGGAATTCGCAGACGATCCTGGTTTCCGACATGGCCGGCCAGAGCAACATCCTCGCGAAGGCTGCGGAGCTGGGTTTTGTTTTCCAGAAAGGCGCTCCCGAAGTGGCGGCGATCCTGAAGAAGGTGAAGGAGAGCGAGGTGCTCGGCTACGAATTCGAGGCCGCCGATGCGTCGTTCGATCTGCTCATCCGCCGCACGCTCGGCCGGCATGCGGCGTTGTTCGATTTGAAGGAATACCACTGCTCGTTCCGCCAATCGCGCCAGCACGGGTTCACCACCTGCGAGGCCACTGTAAAACTGATGGTCGGCGACAAGGACGGCTACACGGTGGAGATCGGCGACGGTCCCGTGAACGCGCTCGACGCGGCTTTGCGCAAGGCACTGCGGCCGTTCCACGGTTGGATCGATTCGGTGCGGTTGACCGACTACAAGGTTCGCATCATCGACGGCGCCCGCGGCACTGCCGCGCGCACGCGTGTGCTCATCGAGTCCACCGACGGCCATGTCTCGTGGGGCACGGTGGGAGTTTCCGACAACATCATCGAAGCCAGTTGGCTCGCGCTGGTGGACAGCTACGAATTTTTCGGACTCCGCGCCCGGAATTCCTGATCGGCGCAGGCGGGGTCAGGCGCCGACGGGGTGCCAGGTGGTTTTGGGCTCGAGGAAGTGGCGGATGTGGTAGAGGCCTTGGGATTTTTCCGAGAACCAATCGATGGGGTTTTCCGAGTTGAGGAAAATGGTGCGCTTCACATGCTCGGCGGCGCCGCGTTGGATTTCGGTGCGTTCGTCTTTGTTGGCGACGGCGTAAACGGCGCGCAGGTGGGCGTGGGTGGCGAAGGTGGGGAGCGTGTCGGCGCGGGTGCCGGTGAGCAAATTCACAACGCCGCCGGGAAGGTCGCTGGTGGCCAGCATTTCGCCGAGGAGGATGGAGGGGTAGGGCTGGCTGTTCGAGGCCAAGGCGATGACGGTGTTGCCGCTGGTGATGGCGGGGAGGATCATGGAGAGCAGGCCGAGCAGCGGGGATTCCTCGGGGGCGAGGAGGCCGATGATGCCCATGGGTTCCATGACGGTGAAATTGAAGTGGGGCGTGGAGACGGGGTTCACGCTGCCGAGGAGGGATTCGTATTTGTCGGTCCAGCCGGCGTAGTGGGTGATGCGGTCGATGGAGGCGCGGACTTCGCGCGCGGCGGCGTCGCGGTTCGGGCGGGTGATCGTGAGGGCGGAGGTCATTTCCTCGCTGCGGGCTTCGAGCATTTCGGCGAGGCGGTAGAGGATTTGTCCGCGGTTGTAGGCGCTGCGGCCAGCCCAGCCGGGACCGGCCTTGGCGGCGGCTTCGACGGCGTTGCGGAGGTCTTTGCGGGTGCAGAGGGGGATGTTGCAGACGAACTCGCCGGTGGAGTCGTGGAGGGGATAGACGCGGCCGCTCTCGGAGCGGATGAACGCGCCGCCGACGAAGCATTTCGGGGTTTTGGTGATGGGTAGTCTGCTCATGGGAAAGGAAAGAGGGATTTAACCACGGAGGACACGGAGAGCACGGAGGGGAAGAAGAGAAGAGAGGAAAATGAAATCCTTGGCTCTGGATTTTTCTCCGTGTTCTCCGTGTTCTCCGTGGTGAAAATTCATCGGTTGGGGTTTCAAACGATTTTGGCGTAGTCGAGGAGGCCTTGTTTGCCGCCTTCGCGGCCGAAGCCGGATTCCTTGTAGCCGCCGAAGGGACTGGCGGGGTCGAATTTGTTGTAGGTGTTCGCCCAGACGACGCCGGCTTTGAGTTCGGTGGACATTTTTAGGATGCGGGAGCCTTTGTCGGTCCAGACGCCGGCGCTGAGGCCGTAGGGGGTGTTGTTGGCTTTTTCGACGGCTTCCTCGGGGGTGCGGAAGGTGAGGATCGAGAGGACGGGGCCGAAGATTTCCTCGCGGGCGATGCGGTGGCTGAGGGAGACATTCGAGAAGAGCGTGGGCGCGAAATAGAATCCGCGCTTCGGGAGTTTGCAGGCGGGCTGGTGCATTTCGGCGCCCTCCTTGACGCCGCTTTTCACGAGTTCCTGGATTTTTTCGAGTTGCTTGCGGGAGTTGATCGCGCCGATGTCGGTGTTCTTGTCGAGCGGGTCGCCGACGCGGAGGTGGCGGAGGCGCATTTTCAATTTGCGGAGGACTTCCTCGGCGACGCTTTCCTGAACGAGGAGGCGGGAGCCGGCGCAGCAGACATGGCCTTGGTTGAAGAAGATTCCGTTGACGATGCCTTCGACGGCTTGGTCGATGGGGGCGTCTTCGAAGACGATGTTGGCGGCTTTGCCACCGAGCTCGAGGGTGATTTTTTTGTCGGTGCCGGCGAGGGTTCGCTGGATGAATTTTCCGATGGCGGTGGAGCCGGTGAAGGCGATTTTCGCGGCGGCGGGGTGGTGGACGAT
>JBMOIA010000043.1:0-9064 GCA_049317565.1 Terrimicrobiaceae bacterium
TTGGTCGTGTAGAGATAAACCTTCCCGCAACCGCCGGTGGCGAGAACCGTGACCGGCGCGCGGAGGGTTTCGACCGCTCCGGTGGATTCATCGAGGACATAGGTGCCGACGACGCTGTTTTCCATGGCGTAGCCGAGCTTGCCGGTGGTGATGAAATCGACGGCCATGTGGTTCGGCATGGTTTCGATGGAAGGGTGGGCGGAGACTTTTTCCAGCAGTGTGCGCTCGATTTCGCGTCCGGTGGCGTCCTGAAAATGCAGGATGCGGCGCTTCGAGTGGCCGCCCTCGCGGCCGAGGTCGAGCTCCTGCCGGCCGTCGCCGTTTTCGCGGTGATCGAAGTGGACGCCGAGTTCCATGAGTTCGGCAATGCGGGCGGGTCCCTCGGTGACGATGGTGCGAACGACATCCGCGTGGCAAAGCCCGGCTCCGGCCTCGAGGGTGTCGCGGATGTGGAGTTCGAACGAATCCTCGTCGCTCATCACGCAGGCAACTCCGCCTTGCGCCCAAGCGGTATTCGAGTCCGCCGGAGCACGCTTCGTGACAAGCGCAACACGGCCCTTGTCGGCGGCCTTGAGCGCGAACGATAGTCCGGCGATGCCGCTGCCGAGGACGATGAAATCGAAGTCGCGCATTTTTTAGGAGGCGAATTTCCCGGGAGGGATGGGAATGTTATCGATGAGTCGGGCGCGGCCCAGGTGGACCGCGGCGCAAAGGCGTCCGGGTTTTTTGCGGTTGGTTAGCGGAGCGAGCGTGGAGGCATCGACGGCGGAAATGTAGTCAATGCGGGTGCCGGGGATTTTTTTGATGGCGGCGGCGGCGCGGGATTCGATGGCGACGCGCGTTTTCAGGGCTGAAGCGGCTTGGAGGGCGGCGTGGATGCGCGGGGCGAGTTGGCGCTCGGCGGGCGTGAGGTAGGCGTTGCGGGAACTGAGGGCAAGGCCGTCCGCTTCGCGCACGGTCGGGCAGCCGATGATTTCGACCGGAATATCGAGGTCGCGCACCATGCGGCGGACGATGGCGAGTTGCTGCCAGTCCTTCTCGCCGAAAACGGCGTGGGTGGGTTGAAGAATGAGGAACAACTTTGCCACCACAGTGCAAACCCCGTCGAAATGCCCGGGGCGCGAACGGCCACAGAGAACCATGGAAAGCGTGCGCTCGCAGATCGAGACCGAGCGGTCGGCGGCATACATTTCGGCGGCGGAGGGAACGAAGGCGGCATCGGCGCCGGCTTTGCGGCACGCGGCAAGGTCGTTGACAAGCGGGCGGGGGTAGGATTGGTAATCCTCGCCAGGACCGAATTGTGTCGGATTCACAAAAATCGAGGCCACGACTTTTCCGCGGGGTCCGGCGGTCTTTTTGGCGAGGCGGAGGAGTTCAGTGTGGCCGCGGTGGAGAGCCCCCATGGTTGGGACAAGAACGACCCGCGAGGCGCAACCAGACCGCCAACGCCGCGCGGAACGGATGTCGCGCAGGATTCTCATGGGAAAATTTTCAGGCGGCCGGGAACCGCGGCGCTCAGTTGGCGGCAGGCGCTTCGGCGGGGGCGGGCGCCACAGGCTGGGCGGAATCCGTTGCCGATTCCAAGCCAGCAGAAGATGCCTCGTCGGTCACGGGCTGCGCCTGTTCCAAGGCAGGAGCAGGAGCGCTCTCCACAGGGGAAGGCTCCGGTGAAGCTTGCGGAACAGGTGTGGCTTCCGGTTCGTTCGAAGGCTCGGCGGGCGTGGGTTCCACTGCAGGGGCGGGGGTTGCCTCGGGAACGGGGGCGGAGAGGAGTTCCTTTTGGATGGCGGTTTTTCCGCCGCTCGCTTTTGCCGTGATGATGGAGAGGAGCAGGGTGACCGCGAAGAAGGTTATTGCCATCCATGTGGTGAAACGGGCGAGGACATTCGTGGTTTGCGAGCCGAAGACATTGTCCGTGATGCCGCCTCCGAAAGCGGATCCGAGGCCTTCGCTGCGCGGGCGTTGCATGAGGACCACCAAGGCCATGAGAAGGCAGACGAGCACATGGACCACAATGAGAACTGGCAGTAAAATGGACATAGGAGAACTGGCCTGCATACCAAGGCCGAGGATTTAGTAAAGCGCGGATTCCACTATTCCGCGACGAAAGGCTGAAAACCGGTCATCGAAAAAAATATTGACGCGGCGCAGCGCATGGCTACCTTCCGCCCTCCCGCAAGGGAAAAACCACCAACCGCAGGAGACCCTTAGAGTCGTTTGCACTGCAAATTTCTAATGCAAAAAAAACGCAGCAAGCGCTACCGCGAAGCGGCGGCGAAAATAGACACGGCGAAAAAGTATTCGCTCGCCGATGCCGTCCAAACCTTGAAGTCCACCCCGCCGGTGAAGTTCGACCAGACGGTCACCCTGTCCTTCAAGCTCGGCGTTGATCCCAAACAAAGCGACCAGATGGTGCGCGGCACCTGCCCGCTCCCGCACGGCAGCGGCAAGAATGTCCGCGTGCTTGTTTTCGCGACCGGCCAGGCCGCTGACGCGGCGAAGGATGCCGGTGCCGAGATCGTCGGCTTCGAGGATCTCATCAAGAAGGTCACCGCTGGTTTTGCCGATTTCGATGTGGCCGTGGCCACGCCCGCCGCGATGGCAGAAGTGCGCAAGCTCGGCAAGGTCCTCGGACCCCGCGGGCTCATGCCGAATCCCAAGACCGGCACCGTCACAGACGACACCGCCAAGGCGGTGAAGGAGGTCAAAGCCGGCCGCGTGGAGTTCAAACTCGACAAAAACGGCAATGTCGCCGTCCCGGTCGGAAAATTTTCCTTTAATGAAACCTCGCTCGTTGAGAACGGCAGCGCCGTCATCGACGCCGTGGTCAGATCCCGCCCCGCCACGGCAAAGGGCGCTTTCGTCAACGCCATCACACTCAGCGCGACCATGTCGCCCGGGCTCCCAGTCGATCCCGTGCCGTTCCTGAAAAACTAAGCCGCCCGACCATGAGAACCGAGAAAACACTGATCGTCGAAGACATCCGCGAGAAGCTCAAGGCGTCCCCCTACCTCCTGGTGGTGGACTTCTCCGGGATGAAAGTCCCGCATTTTGAAACACTTCGCACCCGCCTCGGCGAGGCCGGCGCCAAGATGAGCGTCGTCAGGAACACCTTCCTGCGCATCGCCGCGAAAGACCTGTCGATGCCCGCACTCTCCGACTCCCTCACCGGGCAGACGGCGATGGTCACGGGGGAAACCGACATTTGCGCCGCGGCCAAGATCCTCAAATCCTTCGCTGCGGAATTCCAGAAACCGAGCATCCGCGCCGGCGTCCTCGACAATGCCCCGCTGACAGCCAAGCAGGTGGCCGACCTCGCGGACCTTCCGAGCAAGGATGTGCTCCGCGCCAAGCTGCTCGGCCTCCTGCAGACTCCCGCGAGCCAGTTCGTCCGGATCCTCAACGAACCCGCAGCCAGCCTCGCCCGCGTTCTCAAAGCCAAGGGCGACGCGCTCGGCGCGGCCTGAACACTCTCGCCAGCGGGGTCAGCCGGCCCCGTCGGCGGCAACCAACAAGAAAAACACAACCGGTTCCTCGCCGGTCCGGCGGCTGCCGGACTCAAATGACCCGATGCTTCGGGGCGCGGCGACACCAAACACACACACATATGGCAGACACACAAGCACTCGTTGACCAGCTCAGCGGGCTCACCGTCCTCGAGATCGCCGATCTCGTCAAACTACTCGAAGAAAAATGGGGCGTGAGCGCCGCAGCACCCGTCGCGGTTGCCGCCGCAGCAGGCGGAGCGGCTGGCGGAGCCGCCGCAGCACCCGCCGAGGAGAAGACCTCGTTCGATGTCATCCTCACCGATGCGGGCGGAAACAAAATCGCCGTCATCAAAGAGGTCCGCGCCGCCGTGGCCGGACTCGGCCTCGCCGAAGCGAAAGCCCTCGTCGAAGGCGCGCCCAAGCCGATCAAGGAAGGCGTCTCGAAGGAAGAAGCCGCCGAAATCAAGAAAAAGATCGAGGCCGCCGGCGCCAAGGTCGACATCAAGTAACAATCCTGAACGCGAAAACCCCGGGCGGGGCGGGAAAATATTCCTTGCTCCTCCCGGGTTTCCCGCTAAATTTTCCAGCTCGCCTCATCCGCAGCGAAAAACCCATCTGCTCCTTTTTCCGCAACACAAGCATCCCTTTTCCGCCAATGCCGGGACGCGCGAATCCGCGCCGCCCTGCGTTGCCGGATGTTTTTGTTTCGGGAAATCCGGGCCGGTAAAACCCACCCGCCGCTAGGCGGACCAACACTCGCCACCGCACCACACCATGTCTGAACGCATCCACTTCGGCAAATTGAAGGAGGCCATCGAGCCACCCAACCTCATCGAACTCCAGATCAATTCCTACAACGAGTTTTTCCAAAAGGATGTCCCGGTCGGCAAGCGCCGCAACGATGTGGGCCTGCAAGCCGTGTTCCGCGAGTTTTTTCCCATCCACGGGTTCGAGGACAAATCCTCTCTCGACTTCGTGGCCTACGAGCTTGGCGAGCCGAAGACCGGCGCCCTCGAGGCCCAGCGCGAGGGCCTGACCTACAGCGCCCCGCTCTATGTGACCTTCCGCTACAAGGACGAGCGCTGCACCAAGGAGGAGAAAGTTTACATGGGCGAACTCCCGCTCATGACCGAGCAGGGCACCTTCGTCATCAACGGCGCCGAGCGCGTCGTTGTTTCCCAGCTCCACCGCTCGCCCGGCATCTGCTTCGAGACATCCGTCCACGCGAACGGCAAGGTTCTCCACGGCTTCCGCATCATTCCGGACCGCGGTTCCTGGATTGAGGTGCAGTTTGATACCAGCGACCTCCTCTACGTTTACCTCGACCGCCGCAAACGCCGCCGCAAATTCCTCGCCACCACATTCCTCCGCACCGTCGGTTATCCCTCGGACGAGGACATCGTAAAACTTTTCTACAAAATCAGCGACCTCAAGCTCAGCGAGAAACTCGACGAGGAGGAGATCGCTACGAAAGTCCTCATCGCCGACATCCGCGACGGTGAACTCATGGTTGGGCGCGCGTTCGAGCCGCTGACCTCCGAGATCGTCCGCAAGCTCCTCGGCCTCGGCCACAAGACCGTGCAGGTCGTGGACACAAAGGACGACGACACCATCATCAAGTCGCTCAAGAAAGACCCCGCCCACGACGAGGAGGAGGCTCTCAAGGACATCTACCGCAAGCTCCGCCCCGGCGACCCGCCCACAGTGCAGAACGCCCGCAGCATGCTCAAAAGGCTGTTCTTCGACGCCAAGCGCTACGACCTCGGCCGCGTCGGCCGCCACAAGATCAACCAGAAACTCGGGCTCGAAATCCGCGAGGAGGAGCGCACGCTCACCAAGGAGGATTTCGTCGCCGCGATGAAATACCTCGTCCGCCTGCGCGCGGGCGATGGGATGACGGACGACATCGACCACCTCGGCAGCCGCCGCGTGCGCACCGTGGGCGAACTCCTCGCCAACCAGTGTCGCGTGGGCCTCGCCCGCACCGAGCGCCTCGTGCGCGAGCGGATGACCCTGTTTGATGCGGGCACCGACCAGATCACGCCGCAAAAGCTCATCAACCCGAAATCGCTCAGCGCTGTCGTGCGCGATTTCTTCGGCCGCTCGCAGCTCAGCCAGTTCATGGATCAGACGAACCCGCTGTCCGAGCTCACCCACAAGCGCCGCCTCTCGGCCCTCGGGCCAGGCGGCCTCAGCCGCGACCGCGCGGGCTTCGAAGTCCGCGACGTCCATCCGTCCCACTACGGCCGCATCTGTCCGATCGAAACGCCGGAAGGTCCGAACATCGGCCTCATCAGCTCGCTCAGCACCTTCGCGCGCATCAATGATTTCGGCTTCATCGAAACGCCCTACCGCAAGGTCTCGAACGGCCGCGTCGCCGACGAGGTGGAATACCTCAGCGGCGACCGCGACGAAAACTTCTACATCGCCCAGGCGAATTCGCCCGTGGATGGCCGCGGCCACCTCACCGGCGAAAAGGTTTCCGCCCGCTACCGCGGCGACTTCCTCGAGGTCGAGCCCGAGAAAATCCAATACATGGATGTCTCGCCGAAGCAGCTCGTTTCCGTTGCGGCGGGGCTGATCCCGTTCCTCGAGCACGACGATGCGAACCGCGCGCTCATGGGCTCGAACATGCAACGCCAAGGCGTTCCGCTTCTTGTCTCGGAATCACCGCTCGTCGGCACCGGCATCGAAGGCCGCGTGGCCCGCGACTCCCGCGCCGTCATTGTCGCCGAAACCGCCGGCAAGGTCGCCTCCGTCACAGCGAACCAGATCATCGTCACCAAGGACGGCTCGCTCCCCGAGGGCAAAAAGAAAATCAAGCACGATCCCGAGAATGGCGTGTTTGTTTATGAGCTGCGCAAGTTCATGCGCTCGAACGCCAGCACCTGCATCAACCAAAAGCCCATCGTTAAAAAGGGCCAGCCGGTCAAGAAGGGCGATGTCATCGCCGACGGGCCGAACACCGAGAAGGGCGAACTCGCCCTCGGCCGAAATGTGCTCGTCGCGTTCATGCCTTGGAACGGCTACAACTTCGAGGACGCGATCCTCATCTCCAAGCGCGTCGTCAAGGAGGACATCTACACCTCGATCCACATCGATGAATTCGAGATCGGCGCCCGCGACACCAAGCTCGGTCCCGAGGAAATCACCCGCGACATCCCGAATGTCAGCGAAGAGGCGCTCTTGAACCTCGGCAGCGATGGCGTTGTCCGCGTCGGCGCCGAGGTCAAGCCAGGCGACATCCTCGTCGGCAAGATCACACCGAAGTCGGAAACTGAACTCGCCCCCGAGGAGCGCCTCCTGCGCGCGATTTTCGGCGAGAAGGCCGCCGATGTGAAGGACACCTCGCTGACCGTCCCGTCCGGCACCTACGGCATCGTCATGGATGTGAAGGTCTCCTCGAAGAAGGAAGTCCAACGCACGAAGATGACCCCGGCCGAGTCCAAGCGGCAGCAGAAGATGATCGCCGAGGATTTCACGAAGCGGAAAAACGACCTCCACGAGCAGCTCACCGCCTCGCTGTCGAACATCCTCCTCAACGAAAAAATCCCGCTCGATGTGGTCAACGCCCAAACCGGCGAGATCATCATCCCGGCGAACCGCAAGATCACGAAGCAACTCCTGCGCAAGCTGGCCGGCGTCTACAACCATGTGGAAATCGACCCCAGCCCGATCCGCAACAAAATCCAGGAGATCATCGGGCAGTTCGAACACAAGTTCGTCGACCTCGAAAACGAGCGCGACCAGAACCTCGGCCGCATCGAGAGCGGCGACGACATCGACCCCGGCATCATCAAGCAGGTCAAGGTTTACATCGCCAGCAAGCGCAAGCTCAGCGTCGGTGACAAGATGGCCGGCCGCCACGGAAACAAGGGCGTCGTCGCCAAGATCGTCCCCGAGGAGGACATGCCCTACCTCGCGGACGGGACGCCCGTTGACATCGTGCTGAATCCGCTCGGCGTGCCGAGCCGAATGAATGTCGGCCAGGTCCTCGAGACCCACCTTGGCGTCGCCGCGAAGGCGCTCGGCTTCAAAGTGGCCACGCCGGTTTTCGACGGCATTCCTGAATCGAAAATCCGCGAGTTCCTCAAGGATGCCAAGAAGGCCGAGGGCTTCACCTGGATCAACGAGAACGGCAAGGCCACGCTTTACGACGGCCTCACCGGAGAGGCGTTCGACCAGCAGGTCGTCGTCGGTTACATCTACATGCTGAAGCTCGGGCACCTTGTCGCCGACAAGATTCACGCCCGCGCGGTCGGCCCCTACAGCCTCGTCACCCAGCAACCGCTCGGCGGCAAGGCCCAATACGGCGGCCAGCGCTTCGGCGAAATGGAAGTCTGGGCGCTCCAAGCCTACGGCGCGGCCTACACGCTGCAGGAACTCCTCACCGTGAAATCCGACGATGTCTCCGGCCGCACGCGCATCTATGAGTCCATCGTCAAGGGCGACAACTCGCTCGAGGCCGGCACTCCGGAATCGTTCAACGTCCTCATCAAGGAAATGCAGGGTCTCGGCCTCGATGTCCGCGTCGGCGGCAAGACCCCTGCGGCACTCACCGACGCAGCCTGACACCCAACCCGAAACCCATCGAAGAACCACACATGAAAGAAATCAATTTCCGCGAAGCGATCGGAGAATCCAAACCCGCCGGTTTCGACGAAGTGGCCATCACCGTGGCGTCCCCGGACTCCATGCGCGAATGGAGCAAGGGCGAAGTGAAGAACCCCGAGACCATCAACTACCGCACCTTCAAACCCGAAAAGGGCGGCCTTTTCTGCGAGCGCATTTTCGGTCCCACCCGTGACTGGGAGTGCTCGTGCGGAAAATACAAACGCATCAAGCACAAGGGCGTCATCTGCGACCGTTGCGGCGTGGAGGTCACCCTCTCGCGCGTCCGCCGCGAGCGCATGGGCCACATCGACCTCGCGGTGCCCGTCTCGCACATCTGGTTCTACAAGTGCATGCCCTCGCGCCTTGGCCTCATGCTCGACATGACGAGCCGCCAGCTCGAGCGCGTGATCTACTACGAGGACTACATCGTCATCGACCCCGGCAACACGCCGCTTGAAAAATGCCAGCTCCTCACCGAGGCGGAATTCCGCGACGCCGAGGAGCAATACGGCGAAGCCTTCACCGCCGGCATGGGCGCCGAGGCGATCCAGAAAATCCTCGCCGCCGCCGACCTCGCCGACCTCCAGAAGGAGATCGAGGAGGCGATGGGCAACACCCGCTCCAAGCAGCTCCGCAAAAAACTCGCCAAGCGTCTCAAGCTCGTCCAGGGCTTCGCCGAATCGAAGAGCCGCCCGGAATGGATGATTCTCAATGTGCTCCCGGTCATCCCGCCGGACCTGCGCCCGCTCGTCCCGCTCGAGGGCGGCCGCTTCGCCACCTCGGACCTCAACGACCTCTACCGCCGCGTCATCAACCGCAACAACCGCCTGAAGACGCTCCTCCAGCTCAAGACCCCGGAGGTCATCATCCGCAACGAAAAGCGCATGCTCCAGGAATCCGTGGACGCGCTCTTCGACAACGGCCGCCACGGCCGCGCCGTCACCGGCGCCGCGAACCGCCCG
>JBMOIA010000044.1:0-8942 GCA_049317565.1 Terrimicrobiaceae bacterium
CGCGCCATCGGCGATCAAACCACCTTCCGCTCCGGCTCTCGCCCCCGCGGCTGTCAAACCTCCTTCGGCGCCCGCTCTCGCCCCGGCAGCAGTGAAGCCTCCTTCAGCGCCCTCCATCGCGCCCGCCGCCCCGGCTGCCGAGCCTGCGAAAGCCGCTTCGGAGGGTCCCAAAAAAGAAACCGCGAAAATCACACTCCCGCCCGCAGCCAAGCCCGTTCCGCAAGCGACCGTCAATATCAAGAAAGCCGCCGCCCCGGCTGCGGCTCCATCCGTGAGCGCCTCCGCCGCCGAGAAGTCCATCCCCGCATCCGCCGATTCCGGCGACATCAACATCATTTTCGGTATCGCCGCCGCTGTTGTCGCCCTGCTCTCTCTCGGCGTTCAGGTCTGGACGATGGTCGGCTGAAATTTTCAACACACCTGCCATGGCACACCCGAACGTTTCCGAACTCGACGACGCGAATTTCGATTCCTTCATCAACTCCGCCACCCTGCCCGTCCTTGTGGATTTCTGGGCCCCGTGGTGCGGTCCTTGCCGCATGCTGGGCCCTGTCGTTGAGGAGATCGCTGCCGAGAACGCCGCAAAATTCGCCGTTGCCAAAGTGAATGTGGACGACGCGCCCGGCGTCGCGAGTCGCTTCGGCATCCGCGGCATTCCCACGCTCATCTATTTTCACGGGGGCCAAAAGCGCGACCAGTCGGTCGGCGTCTCAGGCAAGGCCGAGATCGTCGGCAAACTCTCCGCGCTGGCCTGAAAAAAACCTGCGCGCCAGGCTTCGCAGCCGCTCTCGCCGCGGGAGGGATGCTGGCTTTGGCATCCACCCATCTTCATGCCGATGCCGGCCGCGTTGTGGCCGAGCAAATCCATGGTGGAACCAAGGCCGTCCTTTTCGTCTCGCCGTTCCCCGCGACTGCAGGCCCCGCAGAATTCGCTGTTTACCTTTCGGATGTCTCCACGGCAGCCGCCATCACGGACGCGGAGGTTTCCTTCCGCATGAACAAGCTCAGCGCGCCCACGCCCGAACTCGCGTGGAAAGGCCCCGGTTGCATCGCCCCCGGCAGCAGCGTCGCCGCCCGGCGTGGGCATTCCGGAAACCGCCTGCTCCACGCCGCATCCTTTGCTGTTCCCGAGCCGGGGCTTTGGGAACTCGCCGTCGATGTGCGGCGCGGCGGCGCCACAGCCACATTCGCATTCCCGTTGGAAATCATCCCGGCGCCCGCCCCGTTTTGGAACTACTGGCCGCTGCTCACCATGGTCCCGCTCGGCATCGCCATTTACGCGCTCCGCAATTGGCTGCTCCGCCGGCGCACACACGCCGCCAATCCATAATAATCCGCTTCCGGTGTGGACAGCCGCGGCCGTGTTGTGGAATGCCTTTGTCATGGCAATTGAAGCGGTTCTTTTCGACTTGGACGACACACTCATCGTGGACGAGGCGGTTTCCCGGGAAGCCATGGAATCCACGGCCCAACTCGCCGCAAAACTCGCCGGCGTGGATTCCGCGAAATTCCAGGCAGACGCCACCCGTATCGGGGCCGAACTCTGGCGCGCGGGCGATTGCCTCGAATACACCCGCTCGATCGGAATCAGTTTTCACGAATGCCTGTGGGGCCGCTTCGAAGGCGCCTCGCCCGAACTCACCGCGCTCCGCAACTGGGCGCTCGGCTATCGCGTATCCGTTTTCGCCGCCGCCCTGCGCCACCAGGAATCTCCGGACGATGCGGCTGCGGAACTCTCGGCGCATTTCGAAAACACCCGCCGCCGCTTCCAGCGACTCATGCCGGATGCCGCCGAGACCCTCGTCCGCCTGAAGAAGGATTACAAAATCGCGCTCCTCACCAACGGCGCCCCCGATTTGCAGCGCGAGAAAATCGCCGCATCCGGACTCGGCGGGTATTTCGACGCCATCGCCGTTTCCGGCGAACACGGCATCGGAAAACCCCGGCCCGAAATTTTCCAGATCCTGCTCGAAGAACTTTCCGTCCCCGCATCGCGCGCGGTCATGGTCGGCAACAGCCTCGAGCGCGACATCGCCGGCGCCCGCAACGCCGAACTCGCCGCCGCCATCTGGCTCCGCGTCCCCGGCTCCGAGGAACACGCCGACACCCTGCCCCACCACACCATTACCGGCCTGCACGAAGTCCCGCCGCTCGTCGCGGCCCACTGACCGTTCACTTCGGCCTGCGGGACGGCAGGTGCTCGGTGCAGTATTCGTGCCCGTCGGAGGCGACGCGGAATTCCATGTCGGGGTTCACGAGTTCCGTGAGCCCGCAAACCTCGCAGCGGTGGAGCGTCTCGGTGTGTGACTTCGCGATGGCGGCGAATTTTTTGCGCCGGGCCGCAGTCTTGCTGGAATCCATCCGCGCGCGCACGAAGCCCGGTCCGAAAAACAGCAGGTAGTTCCCGAGGCACATCAACACCATCATGCGCTCGGCCAGCGAACCGAAGAGCAGATACCCCGCCGGTGCGACGAGGCTGATGATGGCGATCCATTTCATTTTCACCGGAAGGATCAGGAACAGCAGAATCTCGAAATCCGGCGCCAGCGTGGCCACGGCGAGGAAGAGCGAGAGGTTCAGGAAAAAATTCCCGCCCGAGGCGCCGAACGCCAGCGCCGAGAGGATGCACAGGAGCATCCCGAGGAAGTAATAGGCGTTCATGCGGAAGGTGCCCCAGTTCTGCTCGAGCGTTTCGCCGATCCACCATGTGAAGATCAGATAGAAGAAAATCCAAAAGACGCTCTTCGTCTCCGGAATGAAAATCCACGAAACCGCCCGCCAGACCTCGCCGCGGAGGATCGCCTGCCGGTCGAGCGCGAGAGCTTGGAGATATTCCGGTTGGATCGCCGCCAGCACGAATACCAGCGCGTTCAGGCCGACCACATACCGGATCAACCCCGGAACTGCGAATCGGCCGAGGTGTTTTTCAAGGCGGTCCAAAATCGTCATCGAGTGGTGAGAATCCCCGCCGCGCGGCAGGGTTGTAAAGTGTGGACTCGTTTTTCAACCAACCGCAACCTTCCGCGCCCAATCCGGAAAATCCGCGGGAACCGGGGCGCAAAACTCCATCCGCTTGCCGATTGCGGGGTGCTTGAAGGCAAGTTTCCAGGCGTGGAGCAAATGGCGCGGGAATTTTCCGCGGCGTCCGTAAACGGGATCGCCGGCCACCGGATGCCCGAGGTGTTTCAAATGGACGCGGATCTGGTGGGTGCGCCCGGTGCGGGGCTTGCACTCGATCAGCGACAATCCGGCTTCGGTGCCGAGCACGCGGAATTTCGTCGCAGCCTCGCGCCCGCGTTCGGATACGGCCATTTTCTGGCGGTGGACCGGATGCCGTGCGATCCGGGCGTCGATTTCCCCGTGCGGATGGCGTGGCGTTCCCTCGGCCAGCGCGAGGTAGGTTTTTTCCACGGAGCGGCTCGCAAAGAGGGCGGAGAGGGCGCGCTGCACCGGTTCGGTTTTTGCGACAACCATGCAACCGGATGTTTCCTTGTCCAGGCGGTGCACGATTCCCGGCCGGTCCGTTCCACCCGCCACCGGAACCTCGCCGCAGTGGTGCAGGATGCCATTGACCAGCGTCCCTTCGCGATTGCCGGCGCCGGGGTGGGTGACGAGACCCGGAGGCTTGTTCAGAACGAGCAGGAATTCGTCCTCGTGCAGGATGTCGAGCGGGATGTCTTGGGCCTCGAGAGGCGTGGGTTCGCCTGCCGGCGGGACCGAGAGTTCGACCGCCTCGCCCCCGCGGAGGACCTGCGAGGATTTTGCCGCGGTGCGATCCACGGTCACGCAGCCGCTTTTGATTAAATCCTGCAACCGGGAACGCGAAAATTCCGGCAACGACCGCGCAAGGAAGCGGTCCAACCGCTCCCCGGCCGGCACGCTGTCGAAGGAGATGAGGCGGGTTTCCATGGCTTGAATTGATTGAATCGCGATGGCGATTACACTATCCGCTAATCCTCGCCGCCGCCAAAGCCAATCCCCGCAGGCGGCCAGCCAGCACACCACCCCATGTCCGAACCCTCCGAAATCCCCGAAGACGCGCAGGCATCCGTCGTTGAGAATTGCCCCGCGTGCGGTGCGGCGATCGACATGTCGGGGGTGCCGCCGTTTTCGGATGTATCGTGTCCGTCGTGCGGACACACCTTCACGGCGCGCGTGGATTTCAACCATTTCCGGATACTCGAAATGCTCGGGCAGGGCGGCATGGGCGCGGTCTACCGGGCGGTGGACACCAACCTCGACCGCGGCGTGGCGCTCAAGGTTCTCCGGCTCGCGCTGGGAGGGGATTCCGACGAGTGCGAAAAACTCGCCCGCGAGGCGCGCACCACCGCCGCCGTGGACCATCCGAATGTCGTCAAGGTTTACGATTTTGGCAGCGCGCAGGGGCAATTTTACATCGCGATGGAAATGATCGCCGGCGGGTCTCTCGACGACCTCATGCAGCGCGACGGGCTGGTGGATGAGGCCACGGTCCTTGAAGTCGGCATTCAGGTCGCGCAAGGCCTCGAGGCGGCTCTGGAAAAAGACCTCATCCACCGCGACATCAAGCCCGCCAACATTCTCTTTACGGAATCCGGCGTGGCGAAGCTCGTGGACTTCGGACTCGCGATCGTGATGAGCGAGGAGGCCCAATCTCGCGGCGAAATCTGGGGAACGCCCTACTACATCGCGCCGGAGAAACTCGACGACTATCCCGAGGATTTCCGCAGCGACATGTATAGCCTCGGCGGCACGATGTTCCACGCCCTCGCCGGACGCCCGCCCTACGAGGCGGACACCGCGTCGCTCGTTGCTTTGAAGCAGCTCAAGAGCAAACCCGTGAGCCTCCTCGCCTACGCGCCGCATGTCTCGACCGAGACTGCCTATGTCGTGAACCGCATGATGGCGAAAAATCCCGACCAGCGCTACGCATCCCACGCCGAACTCGTCGAGCACCTGCGGTTCGCTCTGGAAAAGGCCCGCGAGCGGGGCACAGAAACAGGGGAAACACCCAAAACAGTTCCGGTGTTGGATTCGCGCGTTCTTCCTTCATGGGCGGTCCTGGCAATCGCCGGAACCGTCCTCGCGTTGATCGGAATCCTTGCGTGGGTTCTCCTCGGGCGCTTGGCGCAAAAGGACGAGTTCTCCGTTTTTCCGTCAGGAAATCCGCTCCAGCAGGAACGCCTTGAGGTCGCTGATGGCGATCCGCTCCTGCTGCATCGAGTCCCGGTGGCGTAGCGTCACAGTGCCTTCCTTCTCGGGGCCGTTTTCGCCGATGGTGTCGAAATCCACCGTGACGCAGAACGGTGTGCCCGCCTCGTCCTGCCGGCGATAGCGGCGGCCGATCGCACCGGCCTCGTCGTAGAAAACATTCATCAACGGCCGAAGCGACGCGGCGATTTCCTTCGCCTTCTCGACCAGCGGTGGCTTGTTCTTGAGCAGCGGGAAAACACCGCACTTCACCGGCGCCATGCGCGGATGGAAACGCAGGACGGTGCGGGTCTCAGCGTTTCCCTTTTCGTCAGTCACCGTCTCCTCGTCAAAGGCCTCGCAAATGAGTGCGAGGGTGGTGCGGTCCACGCCGGCGCTGGGTTCGACCACATGCGGGACGAAGCGTTCCTTGGTCGCTTCGTCGAAGTAGTCGAGCGGCTTGCCGGAGTGTTCGATGTGTTTCGAGAGGTCGTAGTCCGTGCGGTAGGCGATGCCCTCGAGTTCGCTGACGCCGAACGGGAATTCGTATTCGAGGTCGTAGGTTTTCTTTGAGTAGAACGCGCGCTCGCCGTCCGGAATGTCGTGAATTTTGATCTTCGAGCGCGGAATCCCGATGTCCTCGTAAAAGCGGAGGCGCTCCTCGAGCCAGTAGTCCGTGAGCCGCAACCCGTCTTCGGGACGGCAGAAATACTCGATCTCCATCTGCTCGAATTCCCGCGAGCGGAAGATGTAGTTGCGCGGGTTGATCTCGTTGCGGAACGCCTTTCCGATTTGCGCGATGCCGAACGGGAGCTTCTGGCGCGAGGTGTCGAGCACATTGCGGAAGTTCACAAACATCGCCTGCGCGGTTTCCGGACGGAGGTAGACGAGATTGTCGTCGCTCTCGATCGGTCCCGCGTGGGATTTGAACATCAGATTGAAGGGGCGCGGAGGGGTCAGTTCCCCGCCGCAATGAGGGCATGGGGTGATGAGGCCCGTCATGTTCCTCTGCTCCGTGGCAAGGAAGTTGTAAAATTCCTTTTCATCGAAGCGGTAGTCCGGCCGCATCTCAGCCAGCCAGGAGAGTGTGACCTGAGGATTTTTGGTGAGTGCCAAATTCGGGGCCATCTTTGGACCTTTCCGTTCCGCCCATCCGAGGAGCCGCATTCCATCGAAGGTGCCGTCCGGGTTGCGCAGCTCGGCGATGGATTGCGCCCATGGCGACTCGGCGATCATCGTCCAGACCTGATCTCCGCGGACGAGTTTCTTGCAGGCTTTGCAACTGCACATCGGGTCGCTGAAAGTCTCCTCGTGCCCCGACGCCTTCCACACCGCGCGGTTCATGATGATCGAGCCGTCCATGCCCTCCATGTCGTCGCGCTCGCGGACATTCCGGCGCCACCAGAAATCCTTCAGGTTTTTCTTCAGTTCCACGCCGAGCGGACCGAAGTCCCAGAATCCATTGAGGCCACCGTAGATTTCAGAGGATTGGAAAATGAAGCCACGCCGCTTGCAGAGGCTCGTGATTTTTTCCATGCGGGTTGCGGAAGCGTCCTTGGACATAAGGCGCGGAATCAAATCCCAGAGCGGCTCCGCAGTCAACGCGCCCTTTTTTCTCGTGGCATCGACCGCCCGGTTGTGCGCTAATCACCTCTTATGAGCGTTCCGCAGAACACCATCGCGATCGTTTACGATTACGACCAAACCCTCTCGCCCACCTACATGCAGGAGGAGGCGATCTTCCCCGTCTTCGGCATCAAGGCCTCGAACTTCTGGCAGCGCTGCGGCGAACTTGTTGCAAAGCAGGGCTACGACCACGAACTCGCCTACATGAAGGTCTTGCTCGATTGCCTCGAGATCGACCGGCCGACCAACGCCCAGCTCCGCGAACTCGGCTCGAAGCTCACCTTCTACAAAGGCCTTCCGGACATGTTCGAGGAATTCCAAACCTCGCTCCTGCTTCCGGAGCACACCGCGCACGGCATCACAGTCGAGCACTACATCGTCTCTTCCGGCATCAAGGCGCTCATCGAGGGCAGCCGCCTCGCACCCTACATCCGTAAAATTTTCGGGTGCGAATTCGCCGTGGACGAGCACGACCGCATCACCTTCCCGAAGCGCGCCATCAGCCACACGCAGAAGACCCAGTTCCTCTTCCGCATCAACAAGGGCATGCTCGACATGGACCAGGATGTGAACGACCACATGGACCCTGCGCTCCGGCCGGTTCCGTTCCAAAACATGATCTATGTTGGCGACGGCCCCACCGATGTTCCGTGCTTCACTGTCATGCGCCGCAACGGCGGCCAGGCGATCGCCGTTTACAACCCCGAGGACCCGACGCGCACGAGCTTCAAGAAATGTTACCAGCTCAGCATCCATGCGGACCGCGTGAAAAACATCGCGCCGTCCGACTTTCGCTCCGGCAGCCACCTGCGGCTGCTCCTCGAGGAAATGGTGCTCGAAATCGCCAACCGCATCGTCCAGCGCCGCCGGGACGACCTCGAAGCCGGCACCGTCAAGGCGCCGAAGCATTGAGGGGAATTTTGGCACCTGTTCCCCGATGACCGAAGTCGAAATCCCGCTTACCCGAACCCCCTACACGGCCTTCGTGGGAGAGGGGATTCTCGGCCGTTGCGGGGAACTTGCCGCAAAAAAAATCCGACCCGGGCGCTGCGCGATCGTGACCGATTCGAATGTCGGTCCGCTCCATGGCACCGCACTGGAAGCCGGTTTGCGCGCGGCGGGATTCCTGCCCGAAACCATCACCGTCCCCGCCGGCGAGGCTTCCAAGTCGATGGCCCAAGCCGATCAAGTCTGCGAAGCGATGGCGCAGGCGGGGCTCGACCGCTCCTCTTCCGTCTTTGCGCTCGGCGGCGGAGTTGTCGGCGACCTCGCGGGCTTTGTGGCCGCGATCTACTACCGCGGCATCCCATGCGTCCAAGTTCCCACCACCGTTGTGGCGCAGGTGGACAGTTCCATTGGCGGCAAAACCGGCGTCAACCTCGCAGCCGGAAAAAATCTGGTCGGTTCCTTCCACCAGCCGGCTTTGGTTGTGGCCGATGTCTCCACCCTCTCCACGCTCCCGCCGCGCGAATTTCACGAAGGCTTCGCCGAAATCATCAAACATGCCGCCATCCGCGATCCGGAACTCCTCGGGGAAATTGCAGACCGGACCGAACTCGTCGCCCGCAACATCCGCATCAAGGCCTCGATCGTAGCCGCCGATGAATTCGAAACCTCGGGACTTCGCGCGCTTCTGAATTTCGGCCACACGATCGGCCACGGCATCGAGACGGCCGCTGGATATGGATCGTTGTTGCATGGCGAGGCGATCAGCCTCGGCCTTGCCGCCGCCGCCGCGCTCTCGGTCAAACACGCCGGGCTCCCGCAATCCGAAGCCGACCGCATCATTAAAGCCCTCGCGCGGCATAACCTTCCGCTCAAACTCCCTCGGGAAATTTCCACCGAGTCCATCCTTGCCGCCGTCTCGCGCGACAAAAAATTCCAATCCGGCGCCGTGCGCTTTGTTTTGCTCAAAAAACTCGGCGAGGCATTTGTCTCCGACAAAATCCCCATTTCTGAAATCCGCTCCGCCATTGAAGAACTTCGCTGAATGAAATTCCTCCCCGCTCTTGCCGCCGTTCTGGCCTCCGCCGCCGCTCTCTTCGCCCAGGCGCAGGACGGACGCGTCATGGTCGAAAAATCCGGAATCGCGCTCGTGAAGCCGAATCCCTGGTCCCCGCCTTCGTCCGCACAGATCGTTCGCTTCA
>JBMOIA010000045.1:0-8852 GCA_049317565.1 Terrimicrobiaceae bacterium
GTCGTGAATTCGATCGAGCCGCGCCAGACGGTGCCCATCCAGTTGAAGGTTTTGATGGCCGAGGGAACCGCGATGATCATTGTCGAAATGGAAAATGCGGCGCTGAGCGTGAGGTTCATGCCGCTGACGAACATGTGGTGACCCCAAACGATGAAGCCGAGAAACCCGATTGCCACCATCGCGTAAACCATCGCCTTGTAGCCAAAGATCGGCTTGCGCGCGTGGGTGGCGAGGATTTCCGAGGTCAGTCCCATCGCCGGCAGAATCATGATGTAAACTTCCGGGTGACCGAAAAACCAGAACAGGTGCTGCCAGAGGAGCGGTTGGCCTCCGCCGGCGGGCGAGAAGAAGCTCGTGCCGAGATTAAGGTCGGTGAAAATCATCGCCGCGGCCGCGGAAAGAACCGGCACCGCGAGAATCAGCAAAATCGCCGTGATGAAGAGCGACCAGACGGGAAGCGGCAGGCGGAACATCGACATGCCCGGGGCGCGCATGTTGACCACAGTAGTGATGTAGTTCGTCGCGCCGGCGATCGATGAGAGGCCGTTCACGAAGAGGGCCACGCACCACAGGCTCTGGCCGAGCGGTGTGCCACTGTAGGCCCCCACCGAACTCAGCGGCGCGTAGGCCGTCCAACCCGTGCCGGGCGCTCCGCCGGGGACGAAAAACGCCGCCAACAGGATCACCCCCGAGACCACATAGAGCCAATAGCTGAGCTCGTTCAGAAGCGGGAAGGCCATGTCGCCCGCGCCGATCTGGAGCGGGATGAGGTAGTTTCCAAACGCACCGATGAGCAGCGGCATCACGACGAAAAACACCATCACCGTGGCGTGCATCGTGACGAGCATGTTGTAGCCGCCCGGGATGATCGACCCGTCCACCGCGACAGTTTCAGGCAGCAACCGCCCGATCAGCGGGAATTCGGCGCCGGGAAAGCCGAGTTGCCAACGGACGCCGAGCGCCAGCGCACCGCCGAGGAATAGGAACGCAAGCGCGGTCCACAGATATTGCAGGCCGATCATCTTGTGGTCGTAGGTCCACAAGTATTTTTTGAAAAACCCCACATCCTCGTGATGGTCGTGGTGTCCTTGAGTTTGCGGGGCGGGTGCGTCGAGAGTCGTGGCGCTCATTTCAGTTCAATGATTATCAAGCCCCATTACGCTTGGAAAAACAAGCACGGACCTAAAAATCGCGCGACGCTGCGCGGGATGGATCAGAGGGAGAGAAGATCCATCAATTTTGAAATCGAGGTGGTGGCGTGGGATTTTTTATCGTCGAAGAGCGCGAGGACTTGGTCCGCTTGGCGGCTTGGGATGTGGGCGCGGAGGTTGCGGTCGAATTTTTCGAGGAGGACGGGGATGCCTTCCGCACGGCGGCGGCGGTGGCCGATCGGGTAGTCCACCTGGATGCGTTCGGTGTGGGTGCCGTCGGTGAAAAAGACTTGGACGGCGTTGCCGATGGAGCGTTTGGCGGGGTCGAGGTATTCGCGGGTGAAGGTTTCGTTTTCGACGACTTCCATTTTCGCGCGGAGGGCGTCGATGCGGGGATCGGCGGCGACGGAGTCCTCGTAGTCGGCGGCGTCGAGCGTGCCTTTGAGGAGCGGGATGGCGACCATGTATTGGATGCAGTGGTCGCGGTCGGCGGGGTTGTCGAGGGGGCCGGTTTTGTCGATGATGCGTTTGCCGCTTTCCTGGGTTTCGATGACGATGCGCGCGATGCGGTCGAGTTTGTTGGCGACCTGCGGGTGGAGGGTGATGGCGGCTTCGACGGCCGTTTGGGCGTGGAACTCGGCGGGGAAGGAGATTTTGAAAAGCACATGCTCCATCACATAGGAGCCGAAGCCCTGGGCGGGGACTTTGACGGGGTTGCCTTTGAAGAGGACATCCTGGAAGCCCCAGCCTTTCGCGGTGAGCGCGCCGGGGTAGCCCATTTCGCCTTTGAGGGCGATGAGGGCGTGGCGGACGGCGCGGCTGGTGGCGTCGCCGGCGGCCCAGCTTTTGCGCGAGCCGGTGTTCGGCGCGTGGCGGTAGGTGCGGAGCGCGCCGCCGTCGAGGAAGGCGTTTGAGAGGGCGTTGATGATGTCGGAACGCGAGCCGCCGAGGAGGCGCGTGGCGACGGCGGTGGAGGCGATGCGGACGAGCAGGACATGGTCGAGGCCGACGCGGTTGAAGCCGTTTTCGAGCGCGAGGATGCCTTGGATTTCGTGAGCCTGGATCATGGCGGCGAAGACATCGCGGAGCGTAAGCGGTGCGCGGCCTTCGAGCGCGGCGGTGCGTGAGAGATAATCGGCGACGCCGAGGATGGCGCCGAGGTTGTCGGAGGGATGGCCCCATTCGGCGGCGAGCCAGGTGTCGTTGAAATCGAGCCAGCGGACGATAGTGCCGATGTTGAAGGCGGCTTGGACGGGATCGAGTTCGTGGCTGGTGCCGGGCACGCGGGCGCCGCGTAGCGGCATGGTGGCGCCGGGGACGACCGGGCCGAGCATTTTCACGCAGGCGGGGTAGGAAAGCGCGAGGAGCCCGCAGCCGAGGGAGTCCATCAGGCAAAGGCGGGCGGTCTCGAAGGCTTCGTCGCTTTGGAGTTTGTCCACGGCGAGCGTGTAGTCGGCGATCTGCTGGAGGAGGGCGTCGGGTTCGGGGCGGGAGGCGTCGTTGGGAATGTGCGAGGACATGGTTGGAAATGTGGGATCAGCGTTCGCCGATCGGGACGAAGGCGAGGTTCTCGGGGCCGGTGTAGTTCGCGCTGGGGCGGATGATTTTTCCGTCGGCGCGCTGCTCGATGATGTGCGCTCCCCAGCCGGAAGTGCGCGCAAGGACAAAGAGCGGGGTGAACATGTTCGTCGGCACGCCCATGAGGTGGTAGGAAACGGCACTGAACCAATCGAGATTTGGGAACATTTTTTTCTCGCGCCACATGACCGACTCGATGCGCTTGGCGATTTCGTAGAGGGCGGTGTCGCCGGCCTCCTGCGCCAGCGCGAGAGCGACTTTTTTGATGATCGCATTGCGAGGATCGGAAACCGTGTAAACCGGGTGGCCGAACCCGATCACGACTTCCTTGCGGGCGACGCGGGCGACTATGTCGGCCTCGGCGGAGTCGGGGTCCGCGTAGCGTTGTTGGATTTCGAGGGCGACCTCGTTCGCGCCGCCGTGCTTGGGGCCGCGCAGGGCGCCGATTCCCGCAGTGATGCAGGAGTAAATGTCGGAGCCGGTGCCGGCGACCACGCGACAGGTGAAGGTGGAGGCGTTGAACTCGTGTTCGGCATATAGAACCAACGAGACATGCATCGCGCGGATGTGGGATTCGGACGGCCTTTTCCCATGGAGCAGGTGGAGGAACTGCGCACCGATCGAGTCGTCGTCGGTCTCGACGGCGATGCGCTTGCCGTGGTTGGAAAAATGATACCAGTAGAGAAGCATTGAGGGGAGGCAGGCGAGGAGTCGGTCGGTGATATCGCGGGCGCCGGCCTCGGTGTGGGAATCGTGCTCCGGAAGGCTGCACCCGAGGGCGGAGACGCCGGTGCGGAGGACATCCATCGGGTGGGACGGGGCGGGCAGGGTTTCGAGCGCGGAGAGCACTGCGGCGGGCAGGCCGCGCAGGGAGCGAAGCTTGGCTTTGTAGACTTCGAGCTGCTGGCGGGTGGGGAGCGCGCCATGGACCAGCAGGTGCGCGACCTCCTCGAATTCGCAGTGCGTGGCGAGGTCGAGGATGTCGTAGCCGCGGTAGTGCAGGTCGTTCCCGCTGCGCCCGACAGTGCAGAGCGCGGTGTTTCCAGCCGCGACTCCAGAGAGGGCGACAGATTTCTTGGGCTTGAATGCGGGCGGGGCGGATGGGGTTTCGCTCATGGGGTTTCGTTTTTTGGGGGTTTCTGCGCGAGCGCGTCGAGTTGGCGCTCGTAGGAATGGTAGTCGAGGACCTCGTAAAGTTCGGCCCGGGTTTGCATGCGGTCCGTGAGGGCAGATTGGGTGCCGGCGGTGCGGAGCGTTTTGTAAAAATCCTCGGCGGCGCGCGCCATCATCCGGAAGGCCCCGAGCGGGTAGAGTGCAAGGCGGACGCCCGCGTCGCGCAGCTCCCCGGTGGTGAAGAGCGGCGTTTTACCGAACTCAGTGATATTTGCGAGAACGGGCACTGGCGCGATGGCCGAGGTGAATTTCCGGAATTCATCGAGTGTGGCGAGTGCCTCGGCGAAAATCATATCCGCGCCCGCAGCGATGTAGGCTTGAGCCCGGTCGATGGCCGATTCCAAACCCTCGTTCGCATGTGCATCCGTGCGCGCCATCAGGACGAACGAATCGTCCCGGCGGGCATCGACAGCGCTTTTGATCCGGTCGCACATTTCGGCGGCATCCACGAGTTGCTTGTTCGGGCGGTGGCCGCAGCGCTTCGCCTGCACCTGGTCCTCGAGGTGGCAACCGGCCGCGCCGGCGCGCGAAAGTTCCCGGACCGTGCGGGCGATCATGAACGCCCCGCCCCAGCCGGTATCGGCATCGACGAGCAACGGAAGCGGTGTGGCCGCGGTGATGCGGCGCACATCCTCGCAAACATTGTCGAGCGTGGTGATGCCCAGGTCCGGCAGGCCGAAAGAGGCGTTCGCCACGCCCGCACCGGAGAGGTAGATCGCTTGAAAGCCCGCGCGTTCGGCGAGGAGTGCGGAGTAGGCATTGATCGTCCCGGCAACCTGAAGGGGAACCTCGATTTCAAGTGCCGCGCGCAGCCTGCGGCCGGGGGTGGGGTTGTCCAAAGACTCCGGCATCATTGGAATTTATAGGCAATGTCGCGGGCGTATGGCAACGGCGCTGTGTCCCCGGGGTTTTTCGCCGAGGCTCCTTGCGCGGCGGGGGTTTCCCATTATTGTGCCGGCATGTTCGAGCTGACGAACCGCGAGCAATGGCTGGTCGCCGGCTTCATCGCCATCCTGATGCTGGGGGCTGGAATGAAGCATTGGCGCGAGAAGGCGCCCGAGCCCGCCGCGGCTGCCGCTCTGATGACCAATTGATGCAAACGACCGGATTCCAGGAAGCCATCGAAACACTCACCCGCGAGGACAAGCGCTACCATCCGGAGGCTTACGCGTTCCTCCGAGACTCGCTCGAAGCCACAATCAAACGCCGCAAAAAATCGCGCAAGGATGCCGGTCCCCATGTGGGTGCGGCGGAGTTGCTCGACGGATTCCGCCTGCATGCGCTGAACGAATTCGGACCGATGGCGCTTATGGTGCTGGACTATTGGGGCGTGCAAACGACCGCCGATGTCGGGCACATGGTTTTCAATCTGGTCCAGGCCGGCGTCTTCGGGAAGACAGACGAGGACACGCCGGAGAGTTTCCGGGATGTGTTTGATTTCCAGGAGGCGTTCGCCGACCCGTTCCGGCCGTCCGCCGCGCCGCTGAACGAAAACGGGACACCTGGCGTCTGACAGCGGTTATGAAATTCCGCCCGATCCCGGCGGCAGCCGCCGCAGCTATCCTCATGACAACAACCTCTCCGGCCCAAGAACCCAAGACCCCCGCGCTGCCCGAATCCCGCGCGCAGGTTTTCACCTACGAAAACGGGCTCACCCTCATCGTCGAGGAGGACCGCAGCGCACCAGTGGCAAGCGTGCAGGCTTGGTGCGGCAGCGGCAGCATCCATGAAGGCGCGTGGATGGGCGCAGGGCTCTCGCACATCCTCGAGCACATGCTTTTCAAGGGCACCGATTCCCGCCCGCCGGGTGCGATCGCCCGCCAAGTGCAGGACCGTGGCGGCTACATTAATGCCTACACCTCGTTCGACCGGACGGTTTATTGGATCGATGTCCCTGCCGAGGGTGCATCCGAGGCCGTCGCGATCCTCGCCGACGCCGTTCAAAACGCCACTTTGCCAGAAGAGGAATATGCCAAGGAACAGGAGGTCATCCGCCGCGAATTCGCGATGGGGTTCGACGACCCGAACCGCCAAAGCTCGCAGCTCATGCTGGAAACCGTGTTTTCCGAAAGCCCCTACCGGTATCCCGTCATCGGCCACCTCGATGTTTACAACAAGCTCACCCGCCAGGATGTCCTGAACTACTACAAGGCGCGCTATGTCCCCAACAACCTGACCTTCGTTGTCACCGGTGATGTCGATGCGGAAAAAATCCGCGCCGAACTCGGGAAGTTGTTCGAATCCGCGCCGCGCCGCGCGCTCGAGCCGGTCTTCATCGCGCCCGAACCACCGCAACTCGGCCGCCGCGAGATCCACAAGGAATTTCCGACCGAACTCACGCGCCTCTCCATCGCCTGGCGCATTCCCGGGCTGACCAATGCCGACACGCCGGCCATCGAGGTTTTGGGCGAAATCCTCGGCTCGGGCGACAGCTCGCGCCTCAACCGCCAAATCCGCGAGCGCCAACAAATCGCCCACTCCGCGGGCGCGGGCATGTTCTCGCTCCAAAACGAAGGCGTGTTCGTCATGCAGGCGGTTTGCGACCCCGGGAAGCGGGATGAGGTCGAGCGCGAGTCGCTCGCCATCCTTGCCGATCTCAAGGAAAACGGCGTCACCGAGCAGGAACTCGCCCGCGCACGGAATTCGATCCTCTCCTCACAACTCCAGGCGCTCACCACCGCGCGTGGCAAGGCGTCCGACCTCGGCTCGAACTGGATGCTCGCCCGCAACCTGAATTTCACGAAGCACTACCTCGACGAAATTTCGAAGGTCACCGCAGCGGACATCCAGCGCGTCGCCAAGAAATACCTCCGCGAGGAGAGTATGAATGTGACCTCGCTCAACCCACAGGGTTCGCTCACGAAAACAAGCGGCATTGCTGATGCCGCCAAGCCCGGCGAGATCCAAAAATTCACCCTGAAAAACGGCCTGCGCCTCCTCGTGCGCGAAGACAACCGCCTCCCGCTGATCTCGATCAGCGCCGTCTTCCGCGGCGGACTGCTCGCCGAGACGAAGGAAACGAACGGCATCACGCGCCTCTACTCCCGCGCGCTGCTCAAGGGCACGAAGACCCGCAGCGCCGAGGAAATCGCCGACAGCATCGAAGGAGTCGGCGGCGGCATCGGCTCGGACAGCGGAAACAATTCGTTCAGCGTCGGCGTGGACGTCATGCGGCCCGACCTCGCGCTCGGCGTGGAATTGCTCGCCGACATCCTGCAAAACCCGGCGTTCCCCGGCGGCGAGGTCGAACTCGAGCGCAAGACGCAGATCGCGGGCATCAAGGCCGACGAGGAACAGATCACCTCGGTGGCTCGAAACCTCGTCCGCCAAAATCTTTTCGGCCCGCACCCCTACGGTCTGCGCAACCTCGGCACACCGGAATCCGTCTCGTCCATCACGCCGGACCAACTCCGTGCCTTCCACGAAAAATATGCCGTCGCCAAGAACGGGGTCATCGCGGTCTTCGGCGATGTGAATGCACCTGAAGTCGTCGCACTCTTCGAAAAATACTTCGCCAAAATGCGGTCCGGGGAACTCGCGTTTCCCGATGTCGAAAAACCCGCGCCCGCCACGGGCATTGCTCCCGCCACCGCGAACCTCGACAAGAAACAGGCCGTGCTCATGTTCGGCTTCCAAGGGGCGTCGGTGGACGACCCGGACCGCACGGCGCTCGAGTTGATCGGCGAGGCCTCGAGCGACCTCGGCTCGCGTTTCTTCAACCGCATCCGTGAGGAGATGGGCCTCGCGTATTTCGTCGGCGCGGCGCAGTTCAGCGGACTCGCGCCCGGGGCATTCCTTTTCTACCTCGGCACCGATCCTCTCAAGGCGGAGCCTGTCACCGCCGAGATGCGCCAAGAGATCGCGAAACTCGCGCAGTCCGGCCTCACGCAGGAGGAACTCGACCGCGCCCGCGCGAAAATCCTCGGCGCCGAGGCCATCCGCAACCAGTCGAACAGCGCGTTCGGCGCCGCCTGCGCCGTGGACGAATTGATGGGGCTCGGCTACGACGCCCACACGCGCCGCAAGGAGGAACTCGGAAAAATCACCCTCGACGACATCCGCCGCACCGCCGCAAGATTCTTCCGGGACGATGCCCGCG
Source organism: Terrimicrobiaceae bacterium (assembly GCA_049317565.1). GTDB lineage: Bacteria > Verrucomicrobiota > Verrucomicrobiia > Chthoniobacterales > Terrimicrobiaceae > UBA967. Next base: position 8,002 of record JBMOIA010000045.1, read on the forward strand.
TGGAAGCCGCAGTGCTCCCGCCCGCTCCCGCAAAACCCGAAACCAAACCCGACAATGGCTGAAGTTCAAACCACCACCCAAACGGGCGAAATGGCCCAGCGTTTCATCGAACTCGTGATGATGCAGGCCCAGCAGGCCGCATTGTTCCTTGGCCGGATCCCGAACCCCCAATCTGGAAAACCCGAGGTGAACCTCGAGTTCGCGCGGATGTTCATCGACCAATTGGAAATGCTGCAGGAAAAAACCCGCGGCAACCTCGGGACCGAGGAATCGCAAGTCCTCTCGGGCGTCCTTTCCGACCTCCGCCTGGCGTTTGTCCAAGCGAGCAACTCGCCCGCTGGCGCCGCCCCGGCAGTTGAATCCGCACCGCCCTCCCCCACCCCGCAGGCTGAGGCTGCCACATCCGAACCCGCCGCGGAGCCCGAGGGACGCAAGAAGTTCACAAAGAGCTACGGTCCGTAGGCGCGCTTGGCTTCCCTCCCCGAGATGGCCGCACTCGCGGCCGGGGCCTGCCTCGCGGGGGCCATGAACGCCATCGCGGGCGGCGGAACGATCGTCACCTTTCCGCTCCTGGTGTCTTTCGGCATGCCCGCAATCCAGGCAAACGCGACCAGTGCCACCGCGCTGTTAATCGGAATTTCAGGAAGCCTCTTTGGCTACCGCCGCGAAATCCCCGCCGCGAAACCGTGGATCAGGCTTTTTGGTCCGGTGAGCATCATCGGCGGGTTCATCGGGGCCTGGTTGCTGACGCGCACGAGCGAGAAGGTTTTCGACGAACTCGTCCCGTTCCTCCTGCTTTTCGCAACCATCCTTTTCCTCGCGGGAAACGCGATCGCCAAGTGGGCGGGATT